>JAJDNT010000152.1 GCA_022340515.1 Deltaproteobacteria bacterium | reverse complement strand
TCCGCCATGCCCTTCTTGGCTAAATGCTTGGTTATCGCCGCCGTCAATGTCGTCTTACCATGATCTATGTGACCTATTGTCCCTACGTTTATATGCGGCTTCGTCCTCTCAAACTTCTTCTTCGCCATGGCGGTCCCTCCTTGGACTTATTATTCCCTTCTACTTAAACAATCATGGGGGAGTTTATCTTGCCACCCCGGTAACCAATAGTCCTTGATTTGTCCTTTTAACCTCTAGCCGGCAGCCGCGGCCTTCACCTCTTCTGAGATGGAAAACGGTACCGGTTCATAATGAGAAAATTGCATATGAAAAGTGGCTCGCCCTTGGGTAGCCGAGCGCAAATCCGTTGCATAACCAAACATTTCTGCCAAAGGAACGCGACATTCAATTACCTGCACATTGGCACGAGTTTCCATTTGTGAAATGCGGCCGCGACGAGAGTTAAAGTCCCCAACCACCTCGCCAATGTACTCTTCTGGAACCACAACCTCTACGGTCATAATGGGCTCCAGCAAGATTGGGGCTCCATCCTTGACACCAGACTTCACTGCCATAGATCCAGCAATGGCGAAGGCGATATCTGAGGAGTCCACCTCATGATAGGAGCCGTCCACCAGGCTGACCCGAATATCCACTATGGGATAGCCAGCGAGAACCCCTTGTTCCAAAGCCTCTTTCACTCCTCGCTCTACCGAATTAATGTATTCTTTGGGAACCACACCGCCTACAATGCGGTCCACGAACTCTATTCCAGCACCGCGTTCGTTGGGCTCCAGCTCTAGCCAGACATGACCATACTGCCCACGACCGCCACTCTGTCTGACAAATCGCCCTTCAACCCGCACCTTCTCACTTATGGTCTCGCGATAAGCTACCTGAGGTTTGCCCACATTGGCGTTGACCTTAAATTCCCGCAGGAGCCGGTCCACAATTATCTCGAGGTGGAGTTCCCCCATGCCCGATATGATGGTCTCACCGGTTTCCTCCTCCACCCTCACCACAAAGGTAGGATCCTCGGCAGCGACTTTGGCCAGACTGGCACCAAGTTTTTCTTGATCCTCTTTGCTCTTGGGTTCAATCGCAATAGAAATCACAGGTGCTGGGATATCCATAGCCTCGAGCACGATAGGTCGGGCCGGATCGCAAAGAGTGTCGCCGGTAACACTATTGCGCAACCCCAAAGCTGCCACAATGTCACCGGCATAAACTTCCTTGATCTCTTCCCTCTTGTTGGCGTGCATTTTCATCAGTCGGCCGATTTTCTCCCGCACACTCTTGGTGGAGTTCAGCACTTGGGTTCCGCTGGTAAGGCAACCGGAGTAAATGCGGAGAAAAGTAAGATGCCCCACATAGGGATCATTCATCAGCTTGAAAGCCAAGGCTGCAAAGGGTGCTTTATCATCGGCTAGGCGCATTTCCTCTTCGCCTTTAGGTGTGATGCCCGAGATTGCCCGGACATTAACGGGCGAGGGAAGGTACCTGACAATACCGTCCAATAGTAATTGCACACCTTTATTCTTGAAAGCTGCTCCGCAAAAAACCGGCACTAAATTTAACTGGAGGGTGCCAGTGCGCAGTGCTGCTACGATCTCTTGCTTACTGATCTCATGGCCTTCCAGGTATTTCTCCAAGATGTTTTCGTCAATGTCGGCTATTATTTCCACCAGTGTTCGCCGATGCTCTTCCGCTTCATCCCTTAACTCATCCTCAATTTCAACTACCTGGTATGCGGCGCCGAGAGCGCTTTCCCCCCAAACCACCGCTTTCATTTCTACCAAGTCTATGATCCCTCTGAAGTCCTGCTCTTTTCCCAAGGGAATTTGCACTGCTACGGGGGTTGCCCCCAATCTGGTTCGCATCATGGCCAGGCAGCGGTCAAAATCTGCTCCCAAACGGTCCATCTTGTTGATAAATGCAATCCGTGGCACGCCATAGCGGTCAGCCTGACGCCAGACCGTCTCTGATTGAGGCTCTACTCCCCCAACAGCACAGAAGATGGCCACCGCTCCATCCAAAACCCGCAGTGATCGTTCCACCTCAATGGTAAAATCCACATGTCCGGGGGTATCTATAATATTGATGCGGTGATCATTCCAAAAACAGGTAGTGGCAGCGCTAGTGATGGTAATCCCCCGCTCCTGCTCCTGTTCCATCCAGTCCATCACCGCGGTTCCCTCATGGACTTCTCCCATTTTGTAAGAGACCCCAGTGTAATATAATATTCGCTCGGTGGTCGTGGTCTTCCCAGCGTCAATGTGGGCCATGATACCGATGTTGCGAACCTTTTCTATGGGAACAGCTCTGGCCATTCTATTTATTCTCGTTATGAGGAGCTTAAAACACACTCCTCTTCTTTGTCTTATCCGTCTGTTGTCCGTGGTCCGTGGTCCGTTGCACCACAGTGCAGAGCGCTAAGCGCATAGCGTGATATCGTAGTAGTCAGTAGCCAGTAGGTATGAAAGATTCTCATTTTTTTCTTTCTCTCCTGAATTATGGATTCTGACTCCTGGCTTCTTACTCTATGCTCTATGCCCTATGCTCCATGCCTTTTAGCCGACGGACAACTGACTACTGACATCGCTGAGTTACCAGCGATAATGCGCAAACGCTTTGTTTGCTTCAGCCATACGATGAGTGTCTTCCTTCTTTTTTATTGAAGCACCGCGGTTATTGGCCGCATCCATGAGTTCGCCCGCCAGCTTCTGGGTCATGTTTTTCTCCGAGCGCTGTTGGGCATAGATGATTATCCATCGAATAGCCAGTGCTACTCGACGGCTACTACGTACCTCTACCGGTACCTGATAGGTTGATCCCCCTACCCGTCTGGACTTTACTTCCAAAACAGGTTTTACGTTATCCAATGCCTTCTTGAACACTTCAAGAGGGTCTTGCTTGGTCCGTTGGGCAATGATGTCAAAGGATTGATAGATCGTCCTTTCGGCCACGCTCTTTTTGCCCTTCCGCATTATGTTGTTAATAAACTTGGCAACCAATTTACTGCCGTACTTGGGATCCGGCAGAATCTCTCTTTTGGGAACCTCTCTCCTTCTTGGCATTACGATGCTCCTCAAATGGGGCAGTAGCCCCCTATCCACCCCTTTAGTTGGGCTGCTACATGACATGGGCCACGGCTATATACCCGTGGCCCATGCTATGGTGACCGCTCACCTAGTGGTTACTTGGGTTTCTTTGCTCCGTATTTAGAACGACCTTGGCGTCGATCTTGAACCCCAGTGGCGTCTAGCGTGCCTCGAATGATGTGGTAACGAACTCCTGGTAGGTCCTTTACCCTGCCACCTCGTATCAGAACCACCGAGTGCTCCTGAAGATTGTGGCCCACACCTGGAATATAGGAAGTCACTTCAATACCATTAGTCAATCGCACTCTAGCGATCTTGCGGAGCGCTGAATTGGGTTTCTTTGGGGTTGTGGTGTAAACTCGCACACACACGCCACGCTTCTGTGGACAACCCTGCAGAGCAGGAGTGCTCTTTTTGCCTCTAACCCGTCTTCTTCCCTTTCGAACCAATTGATTAATCGTGGGCATAATAGCTATGTCTCACTTACTGGTAAATTCCATGTTCGTAAAGCCAAGAACCGTCATCACCGAAATCCTGCAAACTTACTTATCTATTTATAATTTGTCAAGACCTTTTTATTGTAGAAGCCTTGAGTTTTCAGCTCTCATCTCTCAACTGTTATTGCTGATTCTTGACTGCTGATGGCTGAACCCTGAGCGCTGACTTTTTATTAAGACCCTACCGCCTCCTCCTGTTCTCCCGACACCAATTCCCTGTATTTCTTTAGGCCGGATCCGGCAGGAATCAGCCTTCCCATAATCACGTTCTCCTTGAGGCCTCTTAAAAAGTCCACCCTGCCGGCTACTGCCGCGTCGGTGAGTACCTTTGTCGTCTCTTGAAAGGAGGCAGCCGAGATAAAGCTCTCAGTGCTCAAGGATGCCTTGGTGATACCTAGCAGAAGGGGTTCGCCCACTGCGGGCTTATTACCTTCCTCCAGCAATTTCTGGTTGGCTTCCTCGAAACGGTACTTTTCCACATGCTCACCCATGAGAAAATCAGAGTCTCCTGGATCGGTGATTCTAACCCGCTTGAGCATCTGGCGTACAATGACCTCGATATGTTTATCGTTAATCTTCACCCCCTGCAGCCGGTATACCTGCTGGACCTCGTCCACCAGATACTTGGCCAACTCCTTTTCACCCAAAATGTTGAGAATGTCATGGGGGTTTGCAGCGCCATCCATGAGAGGTTCTCCCGCTCGTACCAGGTCGCCCTCATGGACGCTGATGTGTTTACCCTTAGGAATCAAGTATTCCTTACTGTCTCCTACCTCAGGGGTAATCACCACTTTGCGCTTGCCCTTGGTGTCCTTGCCGAAGGAGACCACGCCACCGATCTCGCTAATCACAGCCTGCTCCTTGGGTTTGCGCACCTCGAAAAGCTCAGCTACCCTGGGCAGACCGCCGGTGATGTCTTTGGTCTTGGTGGTCTCCCGTGGGATCTTGGCCAAGACATCTCCTGCTGATACATTGTCTCCCTCGGCAATCATAATAATCGCACCCACAGGCATAAAGTAGCGAGCGACACTTTTGCCTACCTTGGCAGTCTTACCAGATTTGTCTTTGATGGAAACCCTCGGTCTCACATCTGTTTCTCTGAACTCGACAATCACTTTACTGGACTTGCCGGTAACGGGGTCAACTTTTTCCTGCATGGTTAAACCTTCGACTATGTCGCCGAATTTCACCACACCGGAGACATCAGTGAGGATAGGAGTTGTGAAGGGATCCCACTCAGCAAGCAATGTACCCCCCTCAACCTCCTGGCCATCGGCAACTTTCAGTTTGGCACCATAAATAATTTGGTAGCGTTCACGCTCGCGACCCCCTTCGGCAACAATGGTAAGTTCACCGTTGCGATTCATTACCACCAGATCCCCTTCCACGTTGCGAACCGTGTTGAGGTTGACATACTTCACCGTGCCAGGAAGGCGGTTGCTGACTGAGGTCTGCTCAATCCTTTTGCTCGCCGTTCCACCGATATGAAAAGTACGCATGGTAAGCTGGGTTCCGGGCTCACCAATGGACTGGGCGGCGATGATGCCGATTGCTTCACCTATCTCCACCATTCGGCCGTGGGCAAGATCGCGGCCATAGCATTTTATACAAGCACCGCGCCTGCTCCGACAGGTTAGAACCGAGCGGATAGGGATTCGCTCCAGACCAGCCTCCTCAATCTTTGCTACCGCTGTTTCGTCGATTTCCTCGTTGGCCTTGACCAAGACTTCCCCGGTGATTGGATCCTTTATGTCTTCCAAAACTACGCGACCCAAAATACGTTCGCTCAACCTCTGAATAATCTCACCTGCCTCGGTAAGTGCTTCCACCCAGATGCCGTCAATGGTGCCACAGTCTTCCTCGTTGACGATGGAGTCCTGGGCCACATCAACCAATCTTCTGGTTAGATAGCCGGAGTTAGCAGTCTTCAAAGCTGTATCTGCCAAACCTTTTCTAGCTCCGTGGGTGGAGACGAAGTACTGCAATACGGTGAGACCTTCGCGGAAATTTGCGGTAATAGGGGTTTCAATAATCTCACCCGATGGCTTTGCCATAAGGCCACGCATGCCAGAAAGCTGGCGCATCTGGTCTTTGCTACCCCTAGAGCCTGAGTCAGCCATCATGAAGATGGGATTAAATGACGGCATGCGCTCGGATTCACCCTCAGGGCCTTCGATATTCTCCGTAGCAATCTCGAGCATCATCTCTCCGGCGATGTCCTCTGTGGCCTTGGCCCAAATGTCTACCACCTTGTTGTACTTCTCGCCGTCGGTTATGAGACCTTCGTTGTACTGCCTTTCTATCTCACGGATGTTTTCTGTAGCTTTCTGGATGATCCCTTGTTTCTCCTTCGGGATAACCATATCGGACACGGCAATGGATACACCCGACTGGGTAGCAAATTTGTAGCCCATGTCTTTGATGCGGTCGGCCAGGATGACCGTCCTCTTTACCCCGGCCTTGCGGTAGCTATGATCGAAAAGCTCAGCCAGAGCCCGCTTATTCATAACCTTATTTATTAGCTCGAAAGGAATCTCATCTGGCACGATTTCAGAAAGCAATACCCTGCCAGTAGTAGTATCTACCCGAGTACCGTTCATCCGTACCGAGATGCGTGCATGGAGATCCAGCTCCCCCGCATCAAAGGCGCAGCGCACTTCGTCTGCATTGGCAAAGACCTTTTTATCACCTTTGGCAAAGGGCTTTTCTCTGGTCATGTAGTAGATGCCGAGCACTATGTCCTGGCTCGGCACAATAATGGGCTCTCCGTGGGCGGGGCTCAAGATGTTGTTGGTGCTCATCATCAGTACCCGCGCCTCTATCTGAGCTTCAATGGAAAGTGGTATGTGCACGGCCATCTGATCGCCGTCGAAATCGGCATTGAAGGCAGCACAGACCAAGGGATGGATCTGAATAGCCTTGCCTTCTATCAGTATGGGTTCGAAGGCCTGGATACCCAGCCGATGCAAGGTTGGAGCGCGATTCAGCAGCACTGGGTATTCTTTGACCACCTCATCCAGGCAGTCCCAAACCTCGGGCGTTTCCTTCTCCACCATCTTTTTGGCGCTCTTGATAGTGGTGACGTAGCCCCGTTCTTCCAGTTTGTTGTAGATGAACGGTTTAAACAGCTCTAGGGCCATCTTCTTGGGAATGCCACACTGGTGTAAGCGTAAATCGGGACCGATGACAATAACAGAACGACCAGAGTAATCCACTCGCTTGCCAAGAAGGTTTTGGCGAAATCTTCCCTGCTTGCCTTTCAGCATGTCAGAAAGCGACTTCAGCGGTCTCTTGTTAGGACCAGTAATGGTCTTGCCTCTACGGCCGTTGTCAAACAAAACATCCACGGCTTCCTGCAGCATTCGCTTCTCATTACGAATAATGATCTCAGGGGCGTTTAACTCCTGCAAGCGCCGCAGACGGTTGTTACGGTTAATTACCCTACGGTAGAGGTCATTAAGGTCACTGGTGGCGAAACGCCCACCATCAAGAGGGACAAGGGGACGCAAATCGGGAGGCAGCACCGGAATCACCTCGAGAATCATCCATTCCGGCTGGTTTCCTGACTCTCTGAAGGCGTTAACCACTTTTAGTCTCTTGGCCAACTTCTTGCGTTTGGCAACAGAGTTGGTTTTACCGATCTCCTGCCTTAGTTCGCTAGCAAGTTCTTCCAAGTTTATATGAGTCAGCAGTTCCTTGACTGCTTCGGCGCCTATTCCCACCCTGAAGCTAGTACCGTACTGTTCGCGCAATTGCCGATACCGCTCTTCACTAAGCAACTCGTGCTTATTCAGGGGTGTATCCCCCGCATCGATTACAATGTAACTATCGAAATAGAGAACCTTTTCTAACTCTTTTAGAGTTAGGTCCAGCAGATTACCCACCTTGCTGGGTAAACTCTTGAGAAACCATATATGGGCAACAGGGGCTGCCAGTTCAATGTGGCCCATGCGCTCTCGCCGCACCTTGGATTGAATTACCTCGACACCACACTTTTCACAGACCACCCCTCGGTGCTTCATCCGTTTGTATTTGCCACAATTGCACTCATAGTCTTTTGTGGGCCCGAAGATTTTGGCACAAAAAAGTCCGTCGCGCTCGGGCTTGAAAGTTCGATAATTGATAGTCTCTGGTTTTTTGATCTCCCCGTATGACCATTCCCTAATTTTCTCAGGTGAGGCCAAGGAGATACGAACAGCATTAAAGCTCAAAGGATCTTTGGGACGAACAAAAAGGTTGTACAGTTCTTTCACTGCAACCTCCTTAAGGAGACCGCTCTCCTGTCTTGGAGTTTTGCCCATCAAATCTGGGCTTTCTTATAAATATCCCAGGACACAGATTTTCACAGATGCCAACCGTTAGATCTGTGTGTATCTGTGGCCAAAATTTAAATATTGACGCTATCGCGTTAATTATCCACATCCTCCAGCAAACGGACATCCAAGCCTAGTGCCTGGAGTTCTTTCACTAGAACATTAAACGATTCCGGCAACCCTGCTTCGAGTGTATTCTCACCCTTGACGATCTTTTCATACATGCGGGTCCTGCCAGCCACGTCGTCGGATTTAACCGTCAAGAATTCCTGCAGGGCATAAGCAGCGCCGTAAGCCTCCATGGCCCAGACTTCCATCTCACCCAAACGCTGCCCACCAAACTGTGCTTTACCGCCCAATGGCTGCTGGGTTACCAGGGAGTAGGGACCAATGGAGCGCGCGTGCAACTTATCGTCCACCAAATGGTGCAGCTTCATCATGTACATGACGCCAACCGTGACCTTACTGTCGAAAGGCTCGCCAGTGCGGCCGTCATAGAGGGTTGCCTGCCCCACTTCGGGAAGTCCACCTTCATTAAGAAACTTCCGGATCTCTTCTTCTTCAGCACCATCAAAAACCGGGCTGGCCAGGTGGAACCCTTCACGGTAGTATGGTGTGAGACTCTTAAGATCACTGTCGGCTGCGTCGGCGAAATACTCCTCAAATTCATCCTTGGAGTAAAGTCGCTTGAGCTTCGCCACTATATCCTCTCGGCTCTTGTACTCTTCAATTAGACGAGCCAGTTGTTCACCTATCCCTTTAGCCGCCCAACCCAGGTGGGTCTCTAAAACTTGGCCTACGTTCATACGGGATGGTACGCCCAGAGGATTCAGGACAATGTCCACCGGGGTACCATCTTCAAAATATGGCATATCTTCCTCCGGCAGAACCCGGCTAACCACTCCCTTGTTGCCGTGGCGCCCAGCCATCTTGTCCCCCACTGACAGCTTGCGCTTAACAGCCAGGTAACACTTGACCATTTTGATCACCCCTGGCGGCAGCTCGTCACCCTTTTTGAGCTTGGCTATTTTGTCCTCGAAAACCATCTGCACCAGCTCGATCTGCTCGTGGTAGTTTTCCCAGATTCCTCGAATTTGTGCGCTCACCTCCGGTTCGCCCTGAGCCTCAAGTTCCATCCACTGGCCGGGGGGCAGTTGGGTTAGAATGTCTCCCGTAAAGTCACCGCCTTTCTTGATCAAAGTCTTTTTACCTTCTTTGACAGGCTTGGCTGATTTCTTCCCCGCAAGCAAACGTTCCAGTTTTCTCAGCGCGCTTTTCTTGATTATCTTGATTTCATCGCGCTGATCTTTTAGCAACCGAGCTATTTCCTCGTCTTCAATAGACTTGGTGCGTTCGTCCTTATCGACACCCTTGCGGGAAAAGACCTTTGCATCTATAACTATCCCCTCAACACCCGGGGGCACCCTGAGAGAGGTGTCTTTTACATCACCGGCCTTCTCACCGAAGATTGCCCTGAGCAACTTCTCTTCCGGGGTCAGTTGGGTCTCACCTTTAGGAGTCACCTTGCCCACTAGTATGTCGCCGGTATTGACTGTGGCACCAACCCGGATGATCCCACTCTCGTCAAGGTTGCGTAAGGCTTCCTCCCCTATATTGGGGATGTCCCGGGTGATTTCTTCCTTACCTAACTTGGTGTCCCGAGCTACCAACTCAAACTCTTCAATGTGAACGGAGGTGAAGATGTCCTCTTTAACCACCCTCTCGCTAACCAGAATTGAATCCTCGAAGTTGTAACCACCCCAACTCATGAAAGCCACGGTTACGTTTCTTCCC
>JAJDNT010000318.1 GCA_022340515.1 Deltaproteobacteria bacterium | reverse complement strand
AGCTGAACCAATCCTCCCTTTCCCCCTGATCCAGAACAATTTGGAGCGCTCCAATGCCTATAGTAAGGAGGAGGAGGCCCCAGGTGTCGATGGAGAAAATTTTGCGGCGAATGTACGCAGGATCGTAGATGAAGATGAGGGCCAGCGCGATTGCCAGTAGTCCGATTGGCAGGTTAATGTAAAATACCCAACGCCAGCTCAAGGTATCCGTAATCAAGCCCCCCACCACCGGACCGAGAATCGGTGCCATCACCACCCCCATACCGAAGACCGCCATAGCCAGGCCATGCTCTGCCACCGGAAAGGTCTCAAAAAGGATAGCCTGGGAGAGTGGCTGCAATCCTCCCCCACCCAGTCCCTGAAAAATACGGGCAATAATTAGCACTTTCAGCGAAGGCGCTGAGCCACAGAGAACAGAGCTGAGGGTGAAGAGGGAAATAGAGAAAAACAGGTAACGCTTTCTGCCGAAAACACTTGATAGCCAGCCGGTGATGGGAATGATGATGGCGTTGGAAACCAAGTAAGAAGTGAGAACCCAAGTGACTTCATCTAGTCCAGCGTTGAGGCTACCTTGGATGTGGGGAAGGGAGACGTTAACCACACTGATGTCCATAACCTCGATGAAGGTAGGGACCATCACCGTCATGGCCACAAGCCACTTATTTACCGTTGGTGTTGCGGGTGCCTCTGCCATGCACGATTTCTCTTTTCTATCATTTATTAGAGGCGAGAGGGACCAGCACCTTGCCGGTCCGATCCCTGGTTGAGATAGTAACGTAGAGGGAAAGTCCCACTCGTAGGGGACGATCCGGAGGGGGAAGCTCGGTTAAATTGATCTTTACCGGAACCCGCTGTACCACCTTGATCCAGTTGCCGGTAGCATTTTCAGGCGGCAGCAAAGCGAAAGCGGCGCCGGTACCGGCGCGAATGCCGGAAACCTTGCCGTGGTAGATGTAACCTGGATAGATATCTGCCTCAATCACAGCAGGCTGCCCCAGACGAACGTTTTTCAGCTGGCTTTCCTTGAAGTTAGCCTCTACATATACATCGTGCAACGGCACCACAGCCATCAGAGGCTGGCCTTTCTTGACGCTGTCACCCAGCTGAATACTCTTCTGGGCTATGTAGCCGCTGATGGGGGCGGTGACTGTGGTGTAGGAAAGCTCTAACTGAGCAGCTTTTAGCCGCGATTGGGCCTCCTGCTGTTCGCCATACAACGCCGCCAGTTTCTCTTTCATTATCTCCACTTGCTGGAGCTCAGCCTTTGTCGATTTCAACTGGGCCTGGGCCTGCTGAACCTGCTGCTCGATGGCCTTGAGGGAGGCCTGAAGTGCCTTAATTTGAGCATCTGTGGCTTCAACCGTGGATCTGGCTTTCACCATGGCAGTTTCGGCCTGGTCTCGCCTTTCCTCTGGCACCACTTCCCTTTGGTATAAGGACTCGAAACGTTTGTAGTCACGCTGAGTCTGGGTCATTTCAGCGTGGGCACCATCCCTTTCCTTGCGGAGCTGTTGCAAGCGGTGCAGCGCTTCGTTTTTTCTGTCCTGAGCCCCTTGGTATTCGGCCTCGGCTTTGCTGAGTTGGGCGGCAGTCTGGATGTCGGTGACAGAAACGGAGATTTCCATGGCACGCACCTCCGCCTGAGTTCTGGCAAGAGTTCCTTGAGCTTGTTCCACAGCCACCTCGAAATCCCGCGGATCAAGTTGGAGCAATACCTGACCTCGCTCTACGGGAAAATCATTATCCACCATAACCTCCAGAACAGTACCGTCTACCCGACTGCTAATTTGGGCGCTGTCAGCATGGACATAGGCATCATCTGTGGTAACGCGATAGCGCAGGACCAACAACCAGTATAGTGCCAATGCGACTGCCAAGAGGACTATACCCAAACCCACCCATTTTAGTTTATTTAAGCGGTTACGCATGTTGTTTTTTGGCGCGGAAACATCCATTTCTGATCCTCAGTCCACCTGTTCAAATTTACCTCGAAAAAACCTCATCCAACAATAATATCGTCTAACTTTCTTTTGGGTACATGGTGCACCCCCTCACGGTCGCGCCAGTACTTGATGTTACCATCCTGCCCCACTTCTTCGAGAACCACTTTTTCCTTAGGTTTGCCCAAGGCAAGAACCAAGAGTATTTCAAAGTGCTCAGGAATATCAAGATCTTTGCGAAGTCTTTCCCTATTTATTGCGCCAATCATGCAACCACCCAAGCCTTTTTCAACCGCAGCCAGCATGATGCTCTGGGAGGCAATACCATGGTCACAGCCAAATGATTTGGTTATGCGCCGATCGCCCAGCACAATAATGTAAGCTGAAGGTCGCTCACCCTCGGTAGGGCCTGGCCAGTCTTTTAGGTAGCCTGCCCAGGCAATATTTTGAAAAATTTTGCCGTTTTTTTCCCTTTCGTTGGAAAGTATATATTTGAGTGGTTGCAGATTAGCAGCTGCGGCAGAGAGCCTGGCTCCATCCACCAGTTCCTTCAATGTATCGATTTCTATCCTGTGGTTTTGGTGGAAGCGCCGATAACTTCTCGTCCTTTTAATCAGATCCTTGATCATTGAAAGCTCCCCGTCTCTGCTTTATCAACTATGTGATCTTGATTTTATTCCCCTCATCCTATAAGCAAGGCTCCAACTATAGCATATGCCAGTGCCGGCAGGAGGTTGCCGGTACGAATGGTCCTGAGTTCCAGAAGATTAATGCCGATACCCAAGATGAGTAATCCTCCGGTGGCGGTTATGGCATTCAAGACAGCGGCACTTTGAAGGAACATTAGCTTTGAGGCCAGAAGTGTTATGGCGCCTTGGACAACGAACACTGATAGGGCAGAGAAGGCTACCCCGACACCAAAGGTTGATGCGAGAGCTATGGAAGCAACTCCGTCTAAGAGTGATTTGACGTAAAGAGTGCTTGGATCACCTGCCGTTCCATCCTGTATGGAGCCGACAATCATCATGGCACCAACGAGATAGAGAAGGGAGGCGGAAACAAAACCTTGCACGAAGGTTGAGGAATCTGAACCGGCGCGGGCTTTCAACCACTCCCCTACCCTACCTATGCAATCTTCGATGCGAAGGATCTCTCCGGTTAAACCACCTAACAGTAGATAAGCGATGGCGGCGATCATTTTCTCGCCCGATAGGGCCATTTTCAAACCAATCTGCACTACCGATAAACCGAGAGCCTGCATCAGAATGCTTCGGATTCTTTCAGGCAAGCGCTTGCCAGCAGATATCCCCACTGTACTACCCACTAGTACTGCCCCGGTGTTGACTACCGTACCTATCAAGACAGCCTCCGCTTTCTTATTTTTTAATTATCCGGTA
>JAJDNT010000310.1 GCA_022340515.1 Deltaproteobacteria bacterium | reverse complement strand
AGAAAATAGGCCGGTAAGCCGTTCAGTAAGCTGGTAAGGATAACTTCCTTTCTACTAAGCTTACCTTCCTCGTGGAAGGTGACCAGCATAGCCTGAGCAGCTGTCCCGGAAACAAAAGCGGTGGTAAACGAAGCTCCAGAGGCATCTGAAAGGTGACCCCAGCGCATTAGCGGACGAACCAGGGTTGAAAGACGACCGGTCCAACCTGAGGCTTCGATAATCTGTCCCGCAAAAAGACCCAAAGAGATAAGGAGAGTCATTCTTAGCAGGGGCTTAGCCAACCGTTTCCACAAAAAGTTGGGATCCCCAAAGGAAGAAGATATGGACGGACTGGTAAGCAAAAAAACCAGAAATGCCGTCAGCAGAAGAGCGGCAAGGGTAGCGTACAATAGCCAGGGTGATTTTTTCTTTTGCAAGACCTTATTTGTCAGGCTGGGTAGATGTCAAAATCGCAGATTAGCGGGGCATGGTCGGACAATTGCACCTGGGGTATGAAAAAATCGGTGATTTTTATTTCAGGGCTATGAAAGATATAGTCCAGTTGTCGCCTTGGCGCCCGACTGGGATGAGAGGGCTGCCCATTACCATTGGCACTTGTCAGACCAGTTGCTGCCAGAAACAATTGCAATTCCTGATCACCCCAGAAAACATTGAAGTCGCCGGCAACCATTACCGGTCTATCAACATCCTTGACCATTCGATGAAGTTCTTGAAGCTGGTAGTGACGATGGCGGAATTTCAGCGAGAGGTGTACAAGAAAAATGTTGAAATCCTGCAACTCTCACTCACTCACCAGCCGTTTTATGCCTTCATTGAAGTAATGAAACCTTTGGGAGACAATTTTCTGGCTGGTCAATATGGCATTACCTTGCTTGTTGACCACCGGCACTTTTTGCGCCAGGGAATGGCTGGGATATTTTGATTGGTAAACGTGATACTGCTTTATTTCACTTGCGATAGCTTCAGCCTGGTTGTTTTTTTCCGCCCGGTAGGACCCACTGTCCACCTCTAGCAACCCTATGATATCCGGATTGACCTCTCTTACGAAATCAATAATTTGACTCAGATTTCCGTTAGTGCGTTTAAGATAGCCACTGTATGGAACCGGCAAGTGAAAACGTTTCCCCACCCCTGCAGCATAGCGGATATTGTATAAAAGAAATCGCATTTTACCTCAGTTTTAGCCCTCGCATCTCTTGGTTAAAACTAATCTTAGCAGTAAACATAGACATACAGTTTTTGTCAGTCAACTCCAAAAATGGGACAAAAAAATAGGATTACCTCTGCGATATAAAAATGGCGGCTCTGGCGGAGCTTATACAGCAGCAACTTTCGTGCCTATCTGAGCAACTATTTTGCAACCTTTGCCGTCCTTCACCCTTTTATGGGGCCCTGGGATCGTGACTCATTAGAATTACTTAAGATTAGTCCCCAGCACCTATTTAGGTAGCTTTTCCAGTTCGCGAACGAGATCCTCCAAGTGTGGCCTCTCATTGATGTCGTGCACGTCTATGTAGCGGATAATTCCATCTTTATCAATGATAAAGATGGCCCTCTCACTAACACCATCAGAGCGTAATACGCCATATTTGTGCGCCACACCACCATGGGGGTAAAAATCAGAAAGCACGGGGAACCACAATTTGCCTTCCCCCATACACATCTGATTTGTCCAGGCATACAAGGTGGGGATGTTGTCTACGGTGATGCCAAGGAGGATAGCATCATTCTGGTCAAAGAAATCTTTCGCGATGTTGTAGCCTGGCCACTGGTCTGAACATACCGGCGTCCAGGCAGCTGGAACAAATGATATGACTACATTTTTCTTGCCGCCATATTGGCTCAAGGAAACCTCACCTCCACCCACCGCAGGGAGGGTGAAATTAGGGGCCTGGTCGCCTACCTTCACCTTTAACTTGCTATCCCTGGGTTTAAGTTTTCCCACCGGATAGATATTTTCCTTGTAGGCGTCAGATCGACCTTCCACGGTTGCGGCCCAGAAAAATATGGCCACTAATCCCATGAGACAAATAATCCAACCACACTTTTTGCTCACCATGATACTCCCTCCGGCTAAAGCCCCGACAGCTCAAGAATCCGGTTCAGAAAGCTACTGGTATCCCTGAATTGGCCCAGTTTGGAATAGAAAACCTCGTCACTGCCGTCCCTGTTGATTTTGACCCCAATGTAATAAGGGGTTCTAAGCTCACCCAAAATCTGGTAAATGGATCCGTCCGCATCAGAAAAAAGAGGAAAAGGTACCTTATATTTCTCTTGTTAAAAAACCACCTCAAAGTCTGTATTCCCGGTGCCAATGCCAATCAGCTTGATTTTGTCTTTGAGATCTTTTCTCTTCTGGATAGCTTGGTAGAGTTCATTCACCCGGAATGCCTCTTTCTGACAAACAGGACAGTACATACTAAAGATTTGGATAATCACGACCCTGGCCTGGATTTGAGAAATGGTGAATCGCCCCGTACCTGAAAGGCCTAGATAACTCTTGGCCTCGGCCTCATGAGGGAAGGGGAGTTCGAAGCTTGGCAGCCTTTGGCCTACGGCTGGCGGCTCATTGAAGGCCAGTCCGGTCTGGGTAGGCACTAGCAACCAGATGGCGAATGCCACAAGAGGGACAAGTGTTTTCTTTACCCTTTGTGTCATAAAAGCTTTCCTCCTTGGTTTCACAAATACCAGGTTCAGAGGTCGGAAACTTTTCGGATAATTTATCGAGATTACTACTTTCCCAGTATCTTCTCAAGACCCTTTCCGAACTCCCTGATCACATCTTCCGCACCTTTTACTTCTTCCTGAGTTCCCTTTTTCCCTGCCTCAGAAACTCCCTTGACCGAGCGGAATCGAATCTTGGGATCTTCTAGAGCGCCCTCTAGCGTAACATGCACCCGGGTTAACCCTGTCCCGTCTTTGCCATTTTTTTTAAATAGGCCGAGAACTTTGTCAAGGGTGCCCAAAATGGTTATGTCTCCATTCATCTTCAGCTGCTTCTGCAACAGATCTATATCTCCATTGGCATCCAGTCCTAGGGCGGGGCTTTCCATAGCAAGCTGGCTTATGTTCATTTTGCCAGTTTGGAGGAATGTCTTTGCCTTGATGGATTTGTAAGGGACTCCCTCGGCAGCTAATTCCTTCACCGTCTTATCTGAGAAGATGTTACTCAAGCTGAGAAAGTTGAGCAGTTCAAAAAGAGCATTGCCCGCCTGGCCTAGCTTGTATACTCGTCCTGGCCCCATTTCTGCCGCCAGATTCCCTCGCAAGCTCTTTAGTAAGTTAAGCGTGCTCCCAGTAGTGCCCTGCAGTTCACCCGTGAGTGTTATAGGCCCTTTTACAGAAGGACTACCAGTGCCTAATAGAACCGCAAGGGACTCCATGGGAACTGCCTCAATGGTTGGCTGCAATGCGAATGGAATCTGCTCCAAGCTGCGTAAATCAGCGGAGCCCCGGGACTTGATCTGCCCTCCTCCTACAAGAACTTCAAAATCGTGACTCTTGAGGACACCCCTTTCATATAAAGCTTTTAATTTGAGAGCCCGAAACTCCTGTCCCCGGTATGTACCACGGCTGGCATCGGCCTGAATTTCCGCTGTAAGCTTCCTCAGAAATGGGTGTAGTCCTCTTTTCTGTCCTTTCTTTTCTGAGGGTGTTGGTTCCTTTTTAGGCTTGCCTTCTTGTTTGCCAGGGATTTTTGAGCTGGGCTTCGACAAGGCTTCATCTGGAGCGGCTGGAGGCAGCAGTCGATCGAAATTCAAATTTGGTGATTTCACCCGGAGTTGTGCCGTGGGCTCCATAAGGTTGGTGATCTGCCCGGAACCGGTGATTTTCTGATCATTTACCACGAGGGTGACATCATTCAGGTTCAACCTGTTCCCCGCGAATTCTACAGCACCATTACCCCCGGTAACTCTTAGTGTGGCAGACGGCACCACCGACACATCCGAGATCCGTGCCGACCCTTCGATTTTGGACAGCAGTGATTCAACCTTTGAAGGCAGTCTTGTGAGACTCAGTTCGGGAAAGACTAATCTATCAATAGTTATCTTACCGTCAATTTCCTTGGCTTGCCAAATGATCTGCTCTTTCTTGCCCACCATTTTCCAGGGGATCAAGGGCAGCAATTCTGCCAAGGACAAATTACCGGAAAGCACTCCATTTTCGACAATTGCCTCTTTCCGCCAATCTCGCAACAAGCCCTCACCCCTCAGGGAGATACTACCTAGAGCTAGGTCAAACTTCTTTACTTTGATCTGATCCAAATCAAACAACACCTCATAGGTGATTTTGGTTGCTGCCCCTGGAAGCGGTTTTTCCCACCGAGAAAGATCGGTGTAGGTGAAGCGAGTCAGGTCTATCTGTCCATCAGCACGGAAGTGCTTGCCAAAATCGCCTTCATAGTTAACCTCCAGAGAAATGCTGCCACCCAGCCGTTGTGCCAGGGATTTGTTTTTCATGTAGGGCTTGAGGAACTCCACCTCGAGATCTGATAGGGTTGCTCTCACCTTCAGCTCCGGGTTCTCCAGGGTGAGGGCTTCGGTGAGTCCTACAAAAGTCCCCTGCCCTTTAAAGGATCCCAAACCGGGTTTGGCCTCATCCCGAAGAGCAAACTGGAAGGTCATTTGTTTGCCAGGGGCCAGGTTTTTCCCTACTACATCAACGTCAGTAAATACCCGTGAAACCACCAGACCAGGCAAATCCTCCAAACGAATCCGTCCTTTTTCCACATCGAGCTCTCTTACAAGAATTTCCACAGGAAGAAGAGATTTCCCTTTATCAGCAGGAGCAGCGGTGTCACCCCCTGTGGGTGGTGTCCCACCAGGCTTGCTCTTTACCTTTTTTCCCTCACCGGGGGCTGGGGCAAGGTTCATTTCCACCACAGGGCTTTGCAGAAGCAACTTATCTATGACGACTTTTTTAGACAGGAGGGGAATAAGCGAAACTTTGGCATAGAGGCGAGACAGGTTCACCTCACCTGGAAAACGAGTAGCTCCCTTCAGAACAAATCCGTCAGCCTCAAGCCAGACTCCGTTGGTAATGCCCCAGCTCAGACGGCCAAGGGTAACCTCTCCTCCCATGGCCGCCTCGAGTTTAGAGGTGATCAAGCCGTTATAACGATTCAGGTCGAGAAACCTGGGCACGATGAGAGCGGCAGCTATAACAATCACCGCTATAATCGCAAGGATGATGCCCACCTTTTTCCATCTGGTTGATTTCACCAGCTATTCCTTTCAGCTAGGCACTAGGGAGTAAAAAAAGTTTCCTCCTCAATGTCTTAGAAAGTTTACAATGTATTCAGTCAAAAGGGCTAAATCAAGTTTTACTTTCTGAATTATTCCTTCTTTTACCCTAGGGTCAAGTCTCTCGGCGGTTTAATCCAGTTGCAACCTAGCATGAGTTTTGCTAAAAAGATTTAAACTGTGAGGCGGAAGTGCAGCTCCCTATTTTAGGATGTTCAAGCTCATGACGAACTTATTTAGTTTTGTTGGGCCACGCCAAATTGCAGTCCTGCTAATATTTCTGGCCGCCACCTTTGTGCAAGCCGCATCTGATTCGGTCCTCACTGTTAAGGTAAGACCGGGTGACACTATTAGCTACCTGGCACTTAAGCATCTTCACACTTACGACCAAGACACCTTAAATCAAATCAAGAAGCTGAACCCCCACATTAAAGATCTCAATCGCATAAAAGTCGGTGAAGCCGTGCGTCTGCCTAAACCTGCCGTAGAAAAAGAACAACCGACTGCTCCTGCACCCTCACCCGTCCCCAAAGAGATGACCGCTGCCGCTTCTCGCGCAGTGGTCACCCTAGTAGAAGGTGAGGTGCAGATGATGGCAGGGGAAGAGCAATCCTGGAGGCCTCTGAGCGCGAATGCAATCCTCAAAGGGGGAGACAAGGTCCGGGTTCTCGACAACGGGCGGCTGGAAATGGTATTGGACAACCGCAGCGTGTTACGGCTGGCGGCCAATAGTACTTTGGAGTTGAAAGAGGTAGAACGGAAGCCCGAAAAGGAGACCTACCGTTTCGCTCTCTCCCTCGGCAAAATGTGGACACGAGTTACCCGATTGTTAGGCTTTGGCTCCAAATATCAAGTGGATACCCCCACTGCCATTACCGCTGTGCAAGGCACGGTGTACGATTTGCAAGTGGACTCCGATCAACAAACGCGCGTTCGTGTTCATTCCGGCAACGTCCTGGTCTACAACCCTTTCGCAGGCGATCTGGCACCGGGAGAAAAAGTCCCAAAGTTGCAGGAGCCAACTCGCGTCCCTGGTCCCACCAGGATATCCCGTGAGGCCTGGGAGCAATTGTTACTTCAACAGTACCAGCAGGTGACTCTTGGCCGGGAAGGAAGAAGCACTATCTCCGCTTTCGATCTTGACAAGGCAAGAAAGGAGGCGTGGGTTCGTTGGAATGAAGCTCGCGACAAAGACTTCTATGGCGAGATATGAGTTATAGAAAAGTACTAATAATCATCATTGCAGTCTTCTTTTTTTTCACCTTTTGTCATGTCGCCTTATTTGGTCCCCTTGAAAACACTCATCTGAAAATTCGCGACCTCTTTTTTCGGGTTCGGGGACCCGTAGCAACTAATCCCCAAGTTACCATAGTCGCCATCGATGACCAGAGCATTGCGCATTACGGGCGCTGGCCCTGGCCGCGAGCCCGGCTTGCCGCCCTAGTCCACAAGCTCAGCGAGGCCAAGGCTCGAACCATTGGAATAGATATCTCCTTCCTACCTTCGCAGTCGCAGGAAAAACCTCTGGCTCCAGACAAAGAACTCACTCCCCTTATGGAATGGCTGAATCTTCACAGCAGCCAGGAAACTCTCTACTCTAATGATCAACTCCTTGCCCTGTCTATGAGCAAAGCGGGCAATGTGGTTCTCCCCTTCTATTTTGAGTTCAAAGGTTCTACCCGGGAAGGAACTTCTCAAGTACCCGAGTCTCTGTCCCACTCTGCTTACCTTTTATTTGATGACCTTAGCAGATTGCCCTCACTGCCCTTACTTCAGGGTAGCAGTGTCTTTCCACCATCTCCGGTTTTGGCCGAAGCTGCAGCCGCATTGGGGTGTGTCAACGCCTATTTGGACAGAGACGGTGTCTTGCGTAACGACCCTGCTATTATCTCTTACCGAGACCTATACTTCCCCTCCATGGGTATACAGCTAGCCCGTTTGTATCTCGGCCTTAGCTGGGCTGAGGTTAAGGTTAATAGCAGCGAAAGCATCCTCCTTGGCAACCATTTAG
>JAJDNT010000128.1 GCA_022340515.1 Deltaproteobacteria bacterium | reverse complement strand
ATCATCAACAGAAACCCCGGTAATCTCTGAGACCTTCTCGGGGGTATACGTTTCAATTAGCTTACTGAACTCCTCAAAATTCTCGCATCGCTCTTCAATGAAAGCTTTGTCATGCCAGCCGTTTTTCATAATCACGTGCATGATACCGTTTATTAGAGCCACATCCGTACCAAGCCTGTGGCGCACGTGGATATCGGCCTTGAGGGCCAGCTGGATCTTTCTGGGATCTACAACCACGAGCTTTGCCCCTTTTGCCTTGGCCCGAAAAATGCGGGTGGCTACCAGGGGGTGCGATGAGGTGGTGTTGGAGCCGATAACAAATACACAGTTGGCATCCTCGATCTCGGCAACGGAATTGGTCATGGCTCCACTACCGAAGGCGGCGGCAAGACCTACCACCGTGGAGGAGTGTCAGAGCCGGGCGCAGTGGTCCACATTGTTGGTTCCCACTGCGGCTCGGGCGAATTTCATGATTAGGTAGTTTTCCTCGTTGGTCGCCTTGGCAGAGGCCAGAAAGGCAATGCTATCGCTGCCGTGGGCTTCCTTTATTTCTTTGAGCTTGGAGACGATGTGGTCCAAAGCTTCATCCCAACCGACCTCGGTGAGCGTGCCGTTTTTGCGGATCAGCGGCTGGCGGAGCCGGCTGGGGTGCTGAATAAACTCGTGGATGTTCCAACCCTTCACACAGAGTTTCCCCTGATTGATGGGGTTGGTCTTGCAGGGAATGGTGCCGATGATTTGGCCGTCCAGCACCTCCAGATAAAGACCACAGCCGCAGCCACAGTAGGAGCAAGTGGTCAATACTGTACGATAGTCCATGGGAGACTCCTTCTTAATGCTCAGGTGCTTCACCCAGAATATTGAGAGGCGGTTTCTCGTCGGCCGAAGCGAAGCCGGGCCGGTAATGAAACTGCTGGTCGATAATGTCCGCAACTTTCTTATAGAGTGTTCGTAAAGGGATATCCGCCGGACAGGCTTCGCTACACAGGCCACAGTCAATGCAACGCCCTGCCATGTGGACGGCCCGGGTCAAATGGAAGATGGGATTCTCCGGTGGGATATCACCCGTATGGATGAGATCATCATTTTCCAGGGAGCATTCCTTGCAGAAGCACATGGGACAGATGTCCCGGCAGCCGTAGCACTTGATACACTTGGCAAACTCGGCCAACCAGTGCTCCAGCCGGCTGGCCAATTCCATGGAATCAACCTTGGCCACAGAATCGAAGGAGCGGCCCTCGATCTTTTCTCCCTCGACGAAATCATCCGGATAGGGCTTCAGGCACTCGCAAGCTTCGGCCAGTTCCTGGGGGCAGGCTATACCCACGGCCACAACTTTCTCTGGATCAAGCTGGTTCCAGGTGAAGAGGGTCTTGAGACCTCGCTCATCACAGCCGCGCACCAACACTCCGAAAGATTCTTCCGGATAGCAGCGGGCCAGGTGTATCAATTGTTTATTGAGAGGATAGCGGCTGTCTCCCGGCCGCTGACGGTCTCCTACAACCAAATCGTCCAGGTCACTGGAGTCCACAAAAAGGTAAGGACCAATGTGCCCGTTCATATGCCTGAGGCCCAGGAACCCTTTGACCTTACCCGATTCCAATAGCTCTTTTACCTTGGCCTTAATCTTGTCACTCATAGAAGTCCCTATTTTTTATGTTCCTCATTTGCTATGAGCCATCTGCTCTTACCTTCGGCGCAGTTGCTTCAAGGGGTCGACCTTCGTGCCCTCAAACCGCCACTTTCAGGCGGGACGGCCCAAGCGCCTTGATCTGGCTGGTGAAGTCGGTTATCACCTCAGCGAACCTGGGGCCCTCTGCGGAAGAGACCCATTCCAGGCGCAACCGGTCCTGCTCAATGCCGCTGAAGGCGAGGAGTTGCCTCATCACCGCGATTCGCTTGCTGGTCATATGATTACCGTACAGGTAATGACATTCACCGAGGTGTCAGCCGCCGACGAAGACGCCATCCGCACCTTTCTGGAAAGCCTTGAGAATGTGGTGCGGAGAGACGCTGGCCGAACACATCAGCCGGATACTGCGCACGTTGGCCGGATACTGCAGCCGACTGACTCCTGCCAGGTCAGCTCCGGCATAGGCGCACCAGTTGCACAGAAAAGCAAGGATTTTTGGTTCAAATTCCGCCATAGTAACCATTCCTCTAAGCAAAAGTAGCAGATCATAAATCTCTGTGGTTGGAGGACATATGCGCTCCAGGTTATTCTGCCAGCGCCCTGTCGATTTGGGCGAAGAGCTGCTGCGGCCTGAAGCCCATGAGTTCCACACTGGCAGAGGGACATGTAGCAGCGCAGGCCCCACAGCCCTTGCACAGAACCTGGTTGATTTGACAAATGTGGCGATCTTCAAAATAGTTAATGGCACCAAAGGGGCAGACATCCAGACAGCCCTGACATCCCACACAGGTTTCCGGGTTTATCTTGGCCACAAGGGCGTTGCCGAAAATCTTCTTCTTGGACAGAACGGTAACGGCGCGAGCCGCAGCCCCCAGACCCTGGGCGATGGCCTCATCAATGGGTTTGGGCGAGTGGGCCAGGCCGCAAACAAAAACCCCGTCGGTGGCAAAGTCAATGGGGCGCAGTTTGACGTGGGCCTCTACAAAGAAACCGTCTTCATTCAGCGGTACCTTGAACAGCTGAGCCACGGGATTTTCCCGCGGCGGCACCATGGCGGCGGCCAGCACCAGCATGTCGGGCCGGATCTCCATTTGCCGCTGCAGCACATAACCGGTGAAACGGACCGAAAGGCTCTCTTGCTCTCTGGTCACCTCGAGCCCCTTGTCAAAGTCATAGCGAATAAAGGTGACACCCTTGTCCCGGGCTTGGCGATAGAGGTCCTCCCGTAACCCGTAGGTACGCATATCCCGGTAGACAATGAAGACATCCATCTCCGGGTTGATTTCTTTGAGCCTCAGGGCGCTCTGGACTGAATGGGTACAACACACCTTGGAGCAATAGGGCCTCTCCGGGATCCTGGAGCCCACACATTGAATGAAGACCGCTGAGCCCACTTCCTTCAGACCGGGGTCTTGGTCGATAAACTTGCGGTCCAAATCCAGCCCGGTCAGAACCCGGGGGTCCTCACCATAGAGATACTCCTGGGGCTTTAACTCTGAAGCGCCCGTGGCAATGAGGGCTACCCCGTGCTCCAGCACTTGTTCCGCACCGTTGGTAGCTATTGTAGACTGGAAATTGCCCACAAAACCGTCCACCTTGGTCAATTCGGTATTCAGGTGGATCTCGATAGCGTTGTTCGACTCAACCTCTCCGATGAGTCGGTCCAGATACTGCTGGACATCCTCACCCAGCCAGGTAGCATGGAGATTTCGGGCCTGCCCCCCTAAAGCGGTGCTCTTTTCAATGAGATGCGTGTGGAAGCCCTGTGTGGCCAGATTCTTGGCGGCCACCATCCCGGAAATCCCCCCGCCTATGACCAGAGCAGCAGGGGTGACTTCGATTTCAGGATCGTACAATGGCTCCAACAAGCCAACTTTGGCCACGGCCATGCGAATTAAATCCTTGGCTTTTTCCGTGGCCGCCTCAGGGATACCGCTGTGCACCCAAGAACATTGATTGCGGATATTGGCCATTTCGAAAAGGTACTTGTTGATTCCCGCATTGACCACGGTTTCCTGAAAAAGAGGTTCATGGGTCCTAGGGGTACAGGCGGCCACTACCACCCGGTTCAAGTTCTGCTCCTTGATTACCTGGGTCATTTTCTCCTGGGTATCCTGGGAGCAACTGAAGAGATTCTCCTCCACATAGACCACGTCCGGTAAAGTACGGGCGTATTCCGCTGCCGCCGCCGCATCCACAACCCCGGCTATGTTGGTGCCGCAATGGCAGACAAACACCCCTATGCGGGGAGCTTCGCCCCTTACATCAATCTCTTCGGGTATCTCCTTGGTGCGGGTCAGGGAAAAGCGCGATTCAGCCAGGCTGCTTTCAACTGCGGCAGCGCAGGCGCTGGACTCGATCACCGATTGAGGAATATCTTTAGGGCCCTGAAAAGCACCGCAGACAAAGACGCCATCCCTCGAGGTTAGCACCGGATCAAAGCTGCTGGCAGCAACAAAATTATACCGGTCAAGCTCGATGCCCAGCTTGCGGGCCAGAGCTGCTGCCTGATCCGGCACTCCGAGTCCCACCGACAAAACCACCAGGTCAAAGGCTTCCTCAACCCTCCTGCCAGCCTCGTCTGCATAGCGGATGAGCAGATTGCCATTATCGCCTGCCGGGGTGATGGCGCTGATTTTGGATTTTACGAAGCGAACCCCTATCTCCTCGGCCCGGTTATAGTACCTCTCAAAGTCTTTGCCGTGGGTGCGCATGTCGATATAGAAAATGGCAGTGTCCAGCGGGCCCTTCATGTGCTCCTTGGCCACAATGGCCTCTTTGATGGCATAGGTGCAGCACACCGCAGAACAATAAGGCTGCGCTCCCCCGTGCACATCCCTGGAGCCCACACACTGAAGCCAGGCGATCTTCTCCGGTTCCTTGCCGTCCGCCGGTCGCACCAGATGACCACTGTAAGGACCGGTGGCGGAAAGTATCCGTTCAAATTCCAGACTGGTTACCACATTGGCCGAGCGGCCGTAGCCATATACATCGCGAACCGCTGGATCGAAAACCTCACAACCGGAAGCCAGCACTATTGCCCCTACATTAACCGCGAGCTCTTTTTCTTCATCGGCAAAATTGATGGCATCCGCCGGACAATGCTTCTCACAAGCCTTGCATCTGCCTTTTTTGACAAAATAAATGCAGTTCTCAGCGTCAATGGCGTATTTGAGCGGGACCGCCTGGGCATATTTCACATAAATGGCCTTACGTTTAGCCAGTCCCGCGTCGTATTCGTTTTCTACCTTCTTTGGACACTTCTCGGCGCAAAGACCACAGGCGATGCACTTGTCAATATCAACGTAGCGGGGATGCTGCTTTATCCCCACTTCAAAATTCCCCGCCTCGCCACTAACACTTTCCACCTCGGATAGGGTCAAAAGCTCGATGTTGAGATGCCGGCCGACCTCGACCAGTTTGGGCGAGATAATTCACATAGAACAGTCATTGGTGGGAAAGGTCTTGTCCAACTGGGACATCAAACCACCTATTGAAGCAGACCTCTCCACCAGATAGACATAATAGCCGGAGTCAGCCAGATCAAGAGCCGCCTGCATTCCGGCTATGCCGCCACCAACCACCATTACTGAACCAACTTTATTGTCTGCCATCTTTCCCTCTTACTTCGATCGGATCGAATTGAGTCTTCATGGTATATCAAAGAAATTCTGCCATCAGCCGGAAGACTTCGGCAGATTATTTCACATCCCTTCTGGCAACTGCACCTACCTTTTTATTCCGTTCCGGCAGATGGTGGACACCTTATTCTGCCGCAGCCTCTGCCGCAGATTCTTCCTCTGCCCCTTCTTCCGGCTCGGGCTCGGGTTCGGGAACAAAATAAAAATCCTCTATGGAGCCTAGGGGCAGTTGGTTCAATGGTAGCCCCAGAGCGTCACCACTGATGCCCAGGCTGAGCCCCAAAAGCTGAGGATACAAGATGGATGGAAGCTCATGGTTCGTACCGCGACTAGAAGAGATCATCTTCTGGACCGCATCAAACTGGATCTGACAGTAGGTGCATCCAGCGCACAGATAATCGGCGCCGGATTGCCTGGCGTTGGAGAGCTTCTTTACCGTCAAATCCATGGAAAGATCGTCATTTATTCCCAAAAGGGGAGCGCCGCAGCATTCCAGCTGAGCCGGCCAGCGAATGCTCGTGGCCCCCGTTACCTCAACCAGCCGGTCAAATATGGCCGGGGCCACAGGATCGTCAAATTCAACGATCTCACTCGGCCGTAAAGCATGACAGCCATAATGGGTGGCAATGTTCAGATTGGCAAAGGGCCTCTCTACCTTGTCTTTGATGGCAGCAAGACCCACCTCATGGTAGAGCACCGAAAGGAGATGCCTTACCTCAACCTCCCCACCATACTCGAGACCCTCTTTGTGCAAAATCGCATTGATCTCCCCGCGCAACTGTTCATCTTCCCCCAAAAGATGGGCCGCCTTTTTGAGGTTGCCAAAACAACACTTGCAAAGAGCTAGAACCTCCAGACGCTCCCTGGCGGCCAGAGCCAAATTCCTGGCGGCGAAAAGGACTGAGGTCTGCAAGTCAAGGTTTCTCAGGGGATAACCGCAACAGTTGAACTGGTCGATGTCCACCAAGCCCACCCCAAGCCTCGATAAAACCGCCCTGGCCGAAGCTTCGTATTGGGTGAGGTGGACCGGAACCTGACAGCCGAGAAACAGCGCATATCTCATGGGCTTTGTCCTATCTAGATTTCCTTTGCCTGCTGAATGGCTCGATTTTTCAGCTCATAGAGCACGTCGGTGACCCGCACTCCCTGGGGACAATGCTCCTGACACTGATAACAGGTAACACAGTCCCAGAGCATGTTGGAGCCAAAAGCCAGATCCTTCAAACCCAAACCGCAGGAGTGCATGATCTGATGGGGCAAGAGACCCAAGACCTTCTGCGGATTGTCAAAATTGGCCACCACCGGACACACGGTGGTGCAAGTCTCACAACCAAAACAGCTGGAAAAAGTGGAGGCCTGATCCGAGAGAGCAAGCCCGCCCTTGAACTCCCTGTCGGAAGGGGTCAAAAGCAAGGGCTTGTCCACAACCCTCATCTGCTCACAGCGGGCGGCAATGGCCTCCCGAGCCCGAGTTACAGGCTCCTTATAGCCGTCCTCAACAAAACTCTCACGGCGCAAACCCCGATAGTAGGAAAGAGGCGAAAGCATTAGCAATTCAGGATAACCTCTGGCAAGAAGCGTCTCCCGCACGTTGAACCACAAGTCCTGCAGGTTGATCCCCGCCGGACACACCACGGTGCATCGACGGCAATTGGTGCACAGATAAATCCCTTCCTGAATCTCCCGCAGCTGCTGGGCTGTGAGTTCACCACCCGAAGCAAGAGCCTTCACCGAGGCTATCTTCTCCGAGGGCAAAATGTTTGCATTACCAATCCGTTCGAAAGCCACCCCAACAGAACAGTGCAAACTACAGGTGCAACAATGGGTGCAACCATCCAACTCCATTACCTGCCTGGTGGCTATGTTGGCCGCCTCGGATCTGTCACTGTCCATCACCGAGTTGGCCAGAAGAGTCAAAGGACTGGCAAAGATGTGAAACATCTTGCTGAAGGGAAGATAGGCAAGGCCCAACCAGCATGCGAGAAAGTGGATATACCAGAGGATCTGAGGTACATTCGCCCGGTCCAATCCCAAGGCTACGGGGCTGATGATTTTGGCTGTGGCGAAGCCCAGAAATGCCCATTGAGGCTTTGAGTGGCACTGGGCGCAACTCATCTCATGGGCCTCCTTACCCGACTCGAGGAGCTCCTGGTCAAAGGGGCCTTTCATAGTGGGAGAGACAACGGCAAATTCCTTGACCCAATAGGCTTCCAGGGATCTGAGCTCTTCTTCGTCAGCCGCAACTGTGTATTCTTCTACCATCTCCTGGTACCTGCGATGGGAGGTGATCTTGCTGCCTTCCAACACCAAGCCGGAAACCATAATTACCGCCAAAATGATGATGGCGTAGTTATCCTGCCCGCCAGTCCTCAGCCGTGGAACCTTCAGAACAAAACGACGATAAAGTGCTATTCCAATCCCTACCAA
>JAJDNT010000266.1 GCA_022340515.1 Deltaproteobacteria bacterium | reverse complement strand
AGCTGAAGAAATGAATGGTAAACTTTTTCATGCACATATATTCGCTCGACACCACCACAGGACTGGCCGCTGTTTTGAAACCCTGCCCACACAGCTCCTGAAGTTGCCCGAAATAGATCAGCATCGTCACAGACAAGCATGGCATCATTGCCACCCAACTCGAGGACAAGTGGAGTTAGAGTCTCACCGGCTTTAGCCATAAGTTCTTTGCCCACTGCCATCGAGCCTGTGAAAAAGAGCTTATCAATGCCATTTTTGAGCAAAGCATCACCTACTAAGCGGCCGGGGATGTTGACATAGTTGAAAACCCCCTGAGGTAGTCCCGCTGCCGAGAAGCATTCCTCCAGAATCCGACCAACCCATTGAGTTTCTGAAGCAGTTTTGACAATCACCGCATTACCAGCGAGGAGTCCGGTTATCACCTCCGAAAAAGGTATAGAAAAGGGATAGTTCCAGGGTGAGATCACCCCGACAACTCCATAGGGAATTCGTACTATTTTTGAAAACTTGTTTAAAAGAAGGATATTCCCCGGGCAGATGTATCTTGTTTTCAAAAACTTCTTTGCATGTTTGCTGTAATAGTCGACTGCCATTGCCGCGGGTAACACTTCTGTTGCCAGGGCATCCACCCGGGTTTTGCCGTTGTCCTTTGAAATCACCTCTGAAATTTTCTCGGCATGCTGCACCAAATAAGCACGAACCCGAAGCATATGTCTTACCCGCTCTCTAACTTCCAGGTTAGACCACGATTCCTGCGCCACTTTGGCTTGCAAAATAATTTGTTCAAGCTCTTCAAGGGAGGTTAGGGGCGAATATCCCAAGATCTCGCCTGTGGCAGGATTGCGGCAGAGTGTTTGCTCGCGGTTTTGCCTCGATTGTTGGTAAATCATAGATCAAATCCTTTTGTCGAATCACGATAAATCGCGGCCAAAAGCCGCTCCCACAGATTACTAGGCACTAGGCAGCAGTATGTACTAAGCACTAAAGTGAATATGATTAATATAGGGTTTTCGGTGCTTAGTGCTTAGTCCCTAGTGCCTAGGGTTTCTTCATGAACGGCGGCCCTGAAACTCATCCATGGCGTCGTTGATCCCTAAAAAAGTGGCCACCTTGTCGAATATGGACACAGGAAGCAACCTTAGGGGCCAAGTAGTATAGACCAGGGGGGGCATTATTAGGCGTTGTTTTTTTAGGGCAATGGCTTTGACTATCCGCTCGCTCACCTTCTCAGGATCCAAAATAGGCAATAAGAAAGAAAATCGCGTCCTAACACCTGCAAACATTTCGCCCCTGATAAAATATGGACATACCACGGTAGTGTGGATGTTCAGTCTCTGTTTCTTCAGTTCGGCTCGCAAGGCTTCATCGAAGCCAAAAGCGGCAAACTTGCTGGCAGCGTAGTCAACCAACCCTGCACTGCCCACAATACCTCCTGCGGAAGCGACAGTGACAATGTGTCCGCTATTTGTCCGGATCATGTCCGGAAGGAAAGCCTTCACCGTCCAAAAGTGAGCCAACACATTGACTCTCAAGGTTCGTTCTAGTTGTTCGTCTTTACACTCCAAGAAAGGTCTTCCACAGACAACTCCGGCGTTATTTATAACGATATCAACTTTGCCAACCTCTTTTTTCACCTTTTCTGCCAGGTCATAGACCGTTTCCCGATCAGACACATCACAGTAATAAGTGGTTACCTGGTGGCCGGCTGCAGAAATTTCGCTGGCTGTATTAGCTAGACTCTCTTCGGCGATATCCCAGAGGACGACGCGACTTCCCTTTGCAGCCATTTTCTGAGCGATCAGCCGCCCAAGACCACAGGCGCCACCCGTAATCAAGGTTACCTTATTGCTGAAGTCGGTCATGGTGTCTCCTTTGAATTAAAGGCATAAAGCATGGAGCATGGAGAAAAAAAGTAAATGGGTAATGGTGAACAGCAGGCTGAGAGCGACAGCCGGCAAATTACTTGAGTACTCACCAATTCTCTGATTCGTCCTTATGTAACCTTGCGATCTGGTCCAGAAAATGGCAAATTGGGGACGAAAAAGCACACTAGCTTATTTCATCTCCCTTGGGAGTATAGCACGCTAGAGTAAGTGACACTATATACATAGGGCCATTTCTGAAGTACCCCCGGTCCTCCCTTACGACCAAGACCCAGGACATGGTGAGGAAAAAGATAGATCTCAGCCGCAAGGTATATGGAGAAGATATGCAATCCGAAGGGGCATACTGACCATTTTTGAGGAAGGCAAAAAAGGAAGCCCCCACCAGTAATCGCGCCCGATTCTGATGAGGGCAGGGGCCATAAAGAGTTGAGCAAGAAAAGGAGTTTTGGAGCCTGCATTACTCATAGGCAGGAAAGATGCCAAGAACCACAAAAACATATTTAAATTAATAAAATCAAATATTTAATGTATAGCACTTGCCCATGGTGAATCTTGCCAAATAACTAAATCTGGCTAAATCTAGAAATCGACTTGGTCAAAGAGCCAAAAACATATATGGATAGCACCATACTGGGTCAGAGCTTGTGTAATCATGGGAAACTGAAAAGAGATGGCTTAAATTTTTTGAAATAAAAAACATAGACAAGAAAATGATTAGGAGGGAAGTAAGAAATTCTGGTAAAAGGTAGTGAGGCTATAGTGCTCGAAACACCATGGTGAACCTAAAGGGAAACAGTGACAAAGGAGGAAAAGATGAGGAAAAAGAGCTACTGGATTTTGCTGGGATTGATTGTCGCAATGGTTCTGGTGTTTGCCCATATAACCCAAGCCAAAGAGGATGAAGTAACTCTTGTAGATCCCGTAGTACAATTGGACGAAATCGGAAGATTTCAAACGCTTAATGCAGAAGGGGGAGTTCTTTTGGTGGACACAAAAACGGGCAGAACGTGGATTTATCACCGGGGTAACTGGCACATCAATCCCTTCGTCAAGGGACAACCTTTCCCTGGAGATGGGAAATTCGCCATAATTAGCCCTGAGAAAAAGGAAAAAGATGAGTAGGTCTCCCTTGACTCAGGAAAAAAATCCACCATTCATCCAGGAGACTATCTTTTAAGAGATGAAATCTCTGCAAAGCAGGTAAGGCGGGCCAGGCAAAGGGTCTAACTGTTTTCGTAATAACCCCTGGGTTGCAGTTCTTTTGAATCAACCCCCACTTCCATGGTTAGATAGTATCTGATGTCGAAGCAGAGATCACATTTGGACAAGTATTCTCGTGAGGGTTTGAAGCCGTAATCGCTCTTTGCCAGATGCAAAAAACCCTCGATCCCGTCCTGGTAAAGGGTGGTCAGAAAAGGGTATTCTTCTCTGGCTAAACTTTCTCCGAGATCCTCGTAGCCAATAGCTAGGCCAGAGCAAAGTCCAGGAATATAATTACCAAACAAGTCGATGTGGAAGTGGCTCACATCAAGCAGCTCGCTGCATCCCCCCCTGCTTACAGAGATAATGTCTCCATAGTATTTGGTGTCATAGACTTTGGCAAAGGTCTTAAGGGCCCTGCCGCCGAAATGGATCCAATACCTTGAGGGAATCCTTGCAAGGTAGTTTTCACCATATCTGCTCTCATAGGCAGATATTCCGTGGGTAGTTCGGTCATCAAAACCATCTATCTCTGGGTAGAATTGTGAAATCCAGGGAAAAATGTTTATCTGGGCCTCTTTGCAGGCTTCGATAACACCTTTTACCTTATAAAAGGGTACGTGTTCGTTGTGAAAGGGACTCATTGATATGAGAAGGGTGGAAAGGCCTTTCTCTCTGAGGGCGAACAAAATTTCCAGAGCAGACTCTCTTCCTTTAAACCAGGAGGAGTTGGTCTCTACATATTCTACATTAATGGACAGGGAGCGAGCCACCTCTACAACCATCTCTAGACCATCCAAGTTGAGAAATGGCTCGCCGCCGCCAATGTGAACAGAGTGGCAACCGAGCTTTTTGACTTTTTGCAGAATCAGCTGCAGGATGTTCCTGTCCATGTATTCCTTTTTCCAGCTAGGACTGCAATAATAGAGACAGTGGCCGCAGGCTGAGGTGCAATAGTAATTGGTAATTATTCCTCCAGACTGCAAGCGCTTAATCTCGAATGCTCTTTGCTGTCTGAACAAAGGCTGTCCTTCGTTGGGATTTAGATATTTGTCAGTTGTCCGTTGAGCTTACTTTGTTCGCACCAAAGCGCAGAGCGCCCGACGCATAGCGATTTTCAATTTGAGCTTTCACTTCTTGCCCTGTGATCTTTGCGCTATGCTTCCTTTTGCCACGGACGACAGACCACTGACTAAGCAAGATCAAGTCCCCATTTCTTCAGGCAGGCTACTCCTCCCTGAAGATTACAAGTATTTCTTATGCCCATCTCATCAAGAGTCACCTGGGCCTCGTAGGAACGCACTCCGGTGTTGCAGATCAGCACCAGTTTTTTATCACGGGGCACTTCCGTCATCCTCGCCCTTAGCTCATCCTGGGGTATGCTCTTCCAGTGGTCGGAATATTTCTTGACAAAAGGCTCAGCATTACCCAAACCCCTGCAATCCAGAAAGACCACATCGCCATTGTCTCTCTGACTCCAGAGTTCATCGAATTCGTCTACATCCACAATCCTGTTCTTTCCAGCCAGAATGTTTTCCGCTGTATTTCCAAGGGCATTAAGAATATCCATTGCCGCCGAAAATGGAGGAGAATAGGCCAACTCCAAGTTGCCAATATCTTCTGTTGTGGGTTTGTATTTCAGAATTGAAGCCACCGCATTTATTCGGCCAACCGTACCCTCGCCCATGGGACCTACACCCTGAATTCCCAAAACCCTACCGGTAAGTTTTTCTACCACCAGTTCCAAGGTCAGCAAGTCTTTCTCGGGATAGAAATGAGCTCGATCGAATTGAATCACCAGAGCACTTATGGCGTCGAAGCCTTCCCGTCGTGCCACTTCAATGCTCAAGCCAGCAGCGGCAACAGAGAGATCAAATATTTTGACAACAAAACTACCCACAGCACCGGGAAATTCTGCTTTGCCACCGGCCAAATTGGTACCTATTATGCGCCCCTGACGATTGGCCATAGAACCCAAAGGATAGTAAGCCGGTTTGCCGGTTATGAGGTTGGTCACTTCCACACAGTCTCCGCCGGCATATATGTCCGGGTCGGAGGTCTGCATCTTGCTGTTAACCCTTATGGCTCCCCTGGCTGATATGTCCAATCCCGCTGCCCTGGCCAAATCAGAATTTGGCTCAGCTCCCACAGCAACGATTACCAGATCAGCTTCAAGCGTTCTCTCGCTGGTAATTACCCGCTCAACTTTGCCACTGCCCTCCAAGCGCTCGACCCTGCACTCTAGCAGAAAGGAAACCTCCTTTTCCTCCATATGATGCTTGACAATCTGAGCCATGTTGCGACTGATCAGCCCTGGAAGAAGTTGGTCGGTGATCTCCACCAGTGTAGTCTCAATCCCCCACATATCAGTCAAGGCCTCTGCCATCTCCAAACCGATGAATCCTCCCCCGATGACTAGAGCTTTTTCCACCAAACCAGAGGAAATCCTCTCTTTTATCGCAATAGCTGACTCCATATTGCTCACGGCGAAGACTCCATCTAGATCGATTCCCGGTATATCCAGACTTCTGGGACGACTTCCGCTGGCAAGTACCAGTTTGTCGTATGGCAGAGTACTCTCTTCCTGAGTGATGAGATTCCTGACCAGGACACTTTTCTCTTGTCGATCAATTTTCAGGGCCTCTGTTTTAGTCAAAACCTCGATGTCTTTTGCTTCTTGAAAAAATGCCTTATCCCTTAGCATATGGAAACTTGTTTCCTGGAGTTGAGTGGGATCACTCACGTCACCGGAAATAAAATAAGGAATACCGCAACCTCCATAAGAAATCACTTCATCCTTGTCCACCATGACCACCTTGGAATCTGGCATCAGTCTCTTAAACCTACAGGCAGCTTTTGGTCCGAGGGCAACAGCGCCGATGACAACTACGTTCTTTGGCATGCCTAATTCCTCCCCATTTTTTTGCAAAGATTCGCCTTTTATAGGACAAATCCAGCCTGGATTTCAACGACTTATTATAACTGCTCTGGAAAAGAGGTTGTAATCCCAGTAATTGGTGATTTTAGATTGCAGGATACAGACTAAGAAACCAAGAAACTCTAAGCAGAAATTTGAAATCCGAAATCGGCAATCCCAAATCCGAAATTGGGAACCCGCCCGAAGGGTGGGAGTCCGAAGGACAAATCCGAAACCCCCGTTCCCTTTGGTACAGATCTTGCTGCAAATTACTCAAAACAATCTTTTTATTAGCAAGGGGGAGTAAGTCTCAGAACAAGAGACAATTTAACCTGCTCGAATGGGTGTAGAAAAGTTGATTTAAAGGCGCCAAAATCCAGGGAATAAAGCCTTTGCCGGGGACCGGCTGGAGTCAGATTCCCTTTAGTCGAATTGTGCATAGGTAAGTACAAAAAAAGACACCACACTTTATCGGGTCACTTATGGAATATTGGTAATTTTTACCCCACCAGAGGTGGAACCATGGGTATGCTACCAAAGTAAAAGGATTGGTAAAAACAAGAGGAGGTTCCAATGTCCTTGACGAAATTACTCATAATTTGGCCAGGATCCCCAGTCATATCCATGCTTATATGGATTGTGGTGATGGTGGTTTTGCTCTATCTGGCGCGAACGCCAGCGCACAGGGCAATACACTCACTGGCTCGGGTTTTTCACAATGGTTTCCGCTTGATGGCTCGATCCGTTATGTTGGCGGAGCAAAAACTGGCGCAACGGAACAAGGAAGTATTACTCAATGCCGGGATCGAATCAGTAGAGCGGTTAATCGAAAGAGAGTTTCACCGAGTCAATTCTGTGGTAAAGCGCGACCTCAGTGGCTATCCCACTCTGCACCGCGCTCTGTCGGACCAAACCACCAAAATCGACGAGGATTACAGGGATAGTTCTGAGACACCTCCTCCACCTCCGGGGTGGATAAATGCTATGGAGGCAGTTGCCAATCTTCCATCGCAGGGTGATGGAACGGTAGCCAATATTTTAAATGAAATACACAAGACCTCAGTTACCCAGTACAAGACTACCATGGAAGAGTATCGCAAGGCCGTGGCTGAGCGTCACAATCTTTTGAAGAAAATGATGCCATATTGGCGCCGGATGGCCCAGACCCTGGAACAGGTCGGTAAGACCATAACCGGACTCCACGAGAGAGCCAATGTGATTGACAACCGGATGGCTGAGTATGAGGAAATTCGAGAGCAAACTGATAAGTCGGCACGGATGCTAACCGCTTCATCCCTCACTCAGTTCTTCATCTCTGGTTTTGTTCTGCTTATCGCCGTTGGGGGCGCGGTAATTAACTTCAACCTTATTGCCCTTCCCATGTCGGAGATGGTGGGAGGCGGTAGTTACATAGGGAGCTTCAAGACCGCTAACGTTGCCGCCATGGTGATCATTCTGGTCGAAGTCGCCATGGGCCTCTATTTGATGGAATCACTCCGCATCACTAGATTGTTTCCCATCATAGGGCAAATGGATGACAAGATGCGTACCCGTATGATTTGGATAACTTTCAGCATTCTCCTGGTTCTGGCCAGTGTTGAAGCGGCTTTGGCCTATATGCGGGACCAGATCGCCGCTGACATGCAGGCTTTGAGACATTCACTAGCTGCTGTAGAGTCAACCGGGGTTGCGATCAACAGCTGGATCCCCACAGTTGGACAGATGGTAATGGGCTTTGTTTTGCCCTTTGCCCTTACATTCGTTGCCATACCCCTTGAGTCCTTTGTTCATTCTTCACGGACCGTATTGGGAGTTGCCGGCACAGCTGTCTTGCGGTGGCTTTCCTTTTTCTTTCGTCTGCTCGGAAATGTCAGCCGTTATATGGGTGAATTGCTGGTGAATATCTATGACCTGTTCATTTTTCCACCGTTGTGGGTGGAAAATCTGATCAGGGACAAAAGACAGCATCAACCTGAGATTATCGTTGAGGAGGAGGCATCGAGATGAAAAAATATCTGACCTTAATCCTAATTCTCCCAGCTTTGCTGTGGGGTTGTCCTGATACCACAAGTTACTCCAAGGGTGTTTACATGCTTCTGGACACCTCGGGCACATACAAGAAAGAGCTCAAACGTGCTGAGGCGATTATCAACTACCTCTTAGGGACATTGCAACCGGGAGACAGCCTAGCGGTGGCACGTATCGACAGTGGTAGCTTCAGTGAAAAGGACATTGTTGCAAAGATGACCTTCGACAAGCGACCATCTGTGGCCAACCAACAGAAACGTCTCTTTAAACAGAAAATAGATGATTTCGTCCAAACTGCCAAAGGCAGTGCTTACACGGATATCACCGGCGGGGTACTTCAATCGGTGGAATTCTTGAATGAAGCAGGAGCTGGTCAGAAATACATACTCATCTTCTCAGATCTCAAAGAAGACCTGGTCAAAGGCCAAGTCCGTGACTTCCCTATACAGGTAGATGGTTGCAAAGTCATTGCCCTCAACGTGACAAAACTGCGCAGCGATAATGTTGATCCCCGGGAATACTACAAAAGGGTCGAAGAGTGGAGAAGCCGGGTTGAGTCTGGCGGAGGTACTTGGCGGGTGGTCAATGACCTAGAAAGATTAGAAAATATATTTGAAGGGTAAGCTTTTTTGCACTCAGAATGTTTGTGGGAGCTTGAAACTGGACATGATGAACTTGCCCTTCAGTGTCAAAAGCTGTTTATGAAAATCAACAAAAACATGCCAGCTAGGCCCATAATCATAGGGCTCTTCCTTATTTTGACCCTCAGTGGCTGTGCCGCGGCAGTAGGGGCTCTGGGCACTTTGGGATCTGGGGTTGTTGGTGGTGCAGATTACCTTACCTCAGAACCTGTCTCCAAGACTGTTTGTTACGACTATGATCGGGTGAAAAAAGCCCTACTAGTAACCTTATGTAAAATGGTAATTGATGTTGAGAAAGTCCGAGAAGTAGAGGACGGGGAAAAGATTTATGCTCAGGCAGGTGATTTAGAAGTCTTAATTGAATTAAAAAGAATCACCCCCATCGTAACCCGCATCATGATAAAGGCGGGAGAGGGCGTAGTAAAACGGGATAAGGCCACAGCAGCTGAAATTGTCCAAAGAACTGCCGAGACAGCTGAAACACTAATCACCTAGGATGTTACTTATTTTTGCGCTGCTTCACCGCTATATTCCCGGCCACCCACCCCTTTTGCTTTAGGGGGGGTACCCACACCTGGTACCAACCCTTCTTCTCATCCAGCATTACGAACTCCTGACGCTGTCTGGCCCTGAAGATAACTCTGGTCCTGGTGGAGGGTCCTTTTCTGATATTTACCCTTGTCTTCAAGATATTAAGGACAGTGAGGTTTTCCGTAGGCACAGTATCCTCATCTGAGGTTTCACTTTTGACACGATAGACCTGATTTTTTCGCACCCAGCCAGAAATCCTCAGCCTCGGGATCCAGATCAGCGTCCAGAGTCTTTCAGCATCCACTCTTTTTACCAGCTCTCCCCCATTCAAAGGGCCAAAGAAAGGCGAGTCCCCGTCAGGCTGCAAGAATACGTAGCACGATTCCAAGCCCACCGCGAGGGTGGGTAGCAAGCTGGCAGGTATTTTGTCCGGTAGGCTTACAGGTCCACTTCTCGCTCTATATCCCGCGACCTTTTCCTGTTGACCCCCTCCACAGCTCAAAGCAACCAGAGCTGCCAGTGTCAAGGCCAGAAATAATCTCATGTTCAGCCGCATGGATTTATCTACTCCCAAAAATCATTGATGGGCAACAACCAGGAACTAGAGAGGTAAGCTAATTTCTTTAAAGTCTCTTCCTAAACAGATGAAATAAGGATTAAGCAGGTCCCGCTTGTTGTAGTCAAGGGGGATCTTGTCACTCATGCGCAAAACTGCTCCGCCACTTTGTTCCACCACACAATGACCGGCCGCAGTATCCCACTCCATAGTTGGTCCGAATCTCGGGTACAGGTCTGCTTTACCTTCTGCCACCAGACAAAATTTGAGGGCGCTGCCAGCTGGAACGAAACCCACAGTGTCGTAATCAGCTTTCATCTTTTTGACAAAATCAGACAAAGCCTCTGTGCCGTGGGATCGACTGCCAACCAGATTAATCTGGTTTGAGGGTTTTTCCGTGGCCTGAGGGAGAGGTAATCTTGCAGCCTTATCCACCAAGGCTCCTAGCTGCAGGTTATTTACCGCAGAATCTCCAGGATCATCCAAGAAATGACTAACAGTCTTTACGTTTTCCACCTTGTAGGCGCCGAGTCCCCTGGCAGCGAAATACAAGGAGCCCACAGCGGGGAGGAAAACAACTCCCGCTACGGGTCTGCCTTTTTCAATAAGTGCTATATTCACGGTGAACTCATCCCTACGCTTGACAAATTCTTTGGTACCATCCAATGGATCCACCAGCCAGAGATATTCCCACTCCGCCCTTTTTTCGAAGGGAATGTCTTTTCCTTCCTCGCTGAGGATGGGTATATGGCTAATAGGACTTGAGGGTAGACATTTTACAATAGTTCGGTGAGCTCTTTCATCAGCAATGGTCAGAGGCGAATCATCTTCTTTGTAGGTGACGTCAATTTCACCGTCATAGACCTCGAGTATTTCATCCCCAGCCTTTTTGGCGGCTACAAGAGCAGAAGCCAAACAGTTCTCTAGCAATGTGCGCAAATTTCTCTTACCTCTCTGATATGAAGTTCGAACCCCCAAGCAACAAAGCTCATGGTGTCAGGGCAGACAGTTCGATAAGGTTCAAGGTCTTTTAACCAATCTCAGGAACATTTTCAAACTTGAAACTTTGAACTTTAAACTTGGAACTGGACGCTATGCCCTATGCCCCATGCCCTATGCCCCGATCCATGGTAACCTACCGGAGCCTCGAACATTTCGCAAGTAAAACATTTCAGCCTTGACTAATTACAGCATCTTGAGTCTAAACTGAATAGGGAGCCTTAGCAACATGCGTCCAGCTTTTGTCTTGAAGATTCTCAGTTGGTTGTTTCATTGCGATCCAAAGTGGGGGTTTAGCTTTTGGAGGAGGGCATGGAGGCAAACATAAAAAGGGCGGCCCGGATAATTTGCCAATCCACCAATACCATAGCTCTTACTGGAGCGGGGATCTCAGTTGAATCTGGGATTCCTGATTTCCGCAGTCCCGGTGGACTTTGGGAGAGGTTCAACCCCATAGAGTACGGCACCATCGAAGCATTTAAAGCAAATCCGGAAAGAGTGTGGCAGATGCTTGAAGAGGTTTCACATTTACTAGCAAGTGCCCGTCCCAACCCAGCACACACGGGACTGGGAAGACTTCAGGAACTGGGATTGCTCCACACCATAATTACTCAAAACGTGGACCACCTGCATCACGATGGTGGGGCTACCCGGGTTATCGAATATCATGGTAACGCCAAAACTCTTTCTTGTCTTTGGTGTAACCAGCGATACAACACAGATGAACTGGAGGGGCAAATACCTCCCAAATGCAGCTGCGGCAAAATCCTCAAACCGGATGTGGTATTCTTTGGAGAGCCCATTCCAACAAAGGCCCTAAAGGAGTCCTACGAATTGGCATCTACCTGCAAAGCCCTACTCGTATTAGGCACTTCGGGAGAGGTGGCTCCCGCAAATATGCTTCCTCAGACGGCCAAGAGCACTGGGGCAGCTATCATTGAAGTTAATGTGGAACCCACTGTACTTACAAATTATTTGACAGACATTTTTCTTCAGGGTAAGGCCAGTGAGACGGTGACCAAATTGGTCAGGGAGGTTGAAACCATAATTACAGAAAGCCAGCAAAATTCTTAAGCTTTGAACAAAACCTTGCGAGGATACTTTGCCGCAGTTATCGTGGATTACTAGGACAGCCCAAGATCTGCCTCGCGCTCCTTAGTAATCAATCCTTTCTGCAGTAGAATGCGAAGAGCGTCATTTCTTTCCTTGGAGGGTAAGTTGAGAACATCGTTTAGTACTCTCTCGATTCCCTGCTCCCGCACCATTTCTACATCGTGGAGCATTTTTAGAGTGTAGTAACGGATCAAGCTTCTATAACTTTCTCCCAGATCGAGGAATCTGACACCAGAAAAATGAACTCTCTCCTGTTTTGCTGCAGCCTTTTTGTCGAAGCGGTACCACACCACTTCACCACCCAAGCGCACAGAAGTGAGGGTATCTGGAAGTAAAAACTCTGCAGTTATCTCTTCTTCCGCGAAAATAGGATCGTCCGTCTTAATACAAATGCCTTCAGTGCTGAGGTTTATGACTTTTCCCTTCACTACGGTTTCGTCTTTCAGGTCAACCCGCACGTCGAGATACACCGGAATTCGCGGGCACTTCCTCTTGGCTCGACCCTCTTCCATAATCGTACCCTCTGACTAATTCATACAGACGCTTGCAAGTGAACAGTAAGTCTTGAAAACGGTTTAAGAATTTGGTTTGGCAGCAAAATCCCTGAATTTTTATAGTACAGTTAAGGATTCACAATGTAAATCCAAAAAACCAAGATGGGGAGCCTGCTAGAGGCTAATATTCTGCCATTGATTGTTCAGGAGGTCTGCGAACATTAGCTTGTTTTCTTTTTCCTTTTTTCCCAGCAGTAGTTTTATCCCCTCGCTTACCATAAAAGCAGCGATAAAGGCGGGAGTAAAAGGCGGATTTCCTAGGGTTTTTTCGATGCCCTCCTGCTTAGTTCCATAAACTGTGCTCAGCATTTTACTTCCAGGCCACACAGTTGCCACTTGGCCGTACCAGCCTCCAATGGCGCCGTGGACAAGAGGAATATCAAGACGTTCTCCCACTTCCTCAAGATGGAGCCTAGGAGGAATTGCGTCGAGGCAGTCGAATATCAGGTCAACTTCTTGGTAAGCTCCATCTTCCAGATCTTCAACTCTACTAACAAAGGGATGAAACTCCACCGCGTCATTTATCGCCGCAACTCTTCTCTGAGTTACCTCTGTTTTCTTTTGACCGATAGAGTTGAGATCGGCATAAAGTTGTCGGTTGAGATTTGTCTCCTCGAATTTGTCTGCATCCACACCAACCACAATGCCTACACCGCACCTGACCAACTGCTCCACAACCTGACAACCCAGACCGCCCAAACCAACAACCATGACCTTGGACAGCAAAAGGTACTTCTGCCCCTCACTACCAATGGTACCCCCGTTGGCTTCGTACCTTTTTGGCAAGATATTGAGACCACAAGCAAGTGACTCGGCAATCCTTTTCGGCACATCCCGGTCGGCAACCAGCCGCTCGATTGCCTTTTCTGCTTCTCCTGTCGTTTCAACTAGTTGTTTTAGCAGTTGTGATAGGTACTCTTCGTTGTCGGTGATCTTGACCAAGTTATCCTCCTGCGATGGGTGGAATTTGGGGCATAAATTTCTGCAAACTAGCAAAGAGTTTTATTTCCAATTGAATTTTCTCTCCTCTTGCTTAAAGAGCTTTCTCGAAAATCTTTCCAAAGCCCCTTAAACTTCTTGTTGGTGAAGTATAACAGCTTCCTGGCACAATAAGAATATATCCATTCCCCCTTGCCGGATTACCTAAGATATTGATAAATTGGACCTTGATTAAATTAGGAGATCAAGTGGATGAAATTTGAGGCTCTAATATTTGACCTAGACGGGACCCTCCTAGACACCATAGGAGACCTCACCGACTCTATGAACATAGCGCTAAACCACCTTGGCTTCCCCGGCCATGATGTTAATGCTTGCAAGATGTTCGTAGGTGACGGTGTGGAAATGTTCGCCTTTCGCGCTCTTCCCGAAAAAAGCCGAAACCAGGAAACGGTTGAGAAGTGCGCCTCTCTTATGCGCCAGGAGTATAAAAAGCGTTGGGCCAAGAAAACCCGTCCTTATGAAGGAATCCCCCAGTTGTTGGACGAATTGACCCGCCAAAGTCTCAAGATGGCCATCCTTTCTAACAAGCCGGATGACGCCGCCAAGGAAATGGTGGCTGAAATCCTCTCTAAGTGGCCCTTCCATCCCGTTGTTGGAGCGCAATCGTCCATGCCCAAAAAGCCTGATCCAAGTTCAGCAATACATATATCAGAGCAACTCCGGGTGCCTCCTCAGGGGTTCCTCTATCTGGGTGACACAGGCACTGACATGAGAACAGCTCAAAGGGCAGATATGTTTGCCGTGGGGGCTCTTTGGGGCTTCCGCTCTGCCGAGGAATTATTGGATTCCGGGGCGCAAGTCCTGGTAGAGCACCCGAGGGAGGTGCTCGAACTTCTATAGTTAGTTTATCCAGAGAAAGGCACACAACGAATTAAAAAAAGGGCCCAAAGTAGTACTGTAAAGTGAAAAATTATTTGTCTAATTTGTGTCCTTTGTGGTGAGAATTGACCTTAGCTTTAGATTCGGAATAGGGAGCTATCTTTCATGGTGAAAAATCTATCCTTCGAAGAAGATCCCGTTTTGTTCGGTGCCGACCCCACTGAGAGTATAGTATCGGTTGAGCCAATTAGGGGTAACTCCATGCGCATTTTTCTGCGCTCAGGGAGCCAGTTGGAAATGCGTGACGAGGTCTTCACCCCCTTTATCCTGCTAGAAGAGGAGAAATTTCTCCAGGATTTCAGCAAAACATCAAGGTATGAATCCCTTTCATCCACAAACGAATTCCGGGTCCTGGCCCTTTTCGAAAATTGGGAAGATTGTAAAGCGGCCAGTAGTCATCTTCGCAAAACAACGGGGTTACCATCTTCCTCCCCGGTTGCTCCCTATCTTTTCCTTACAGATCCTGTGCATCAGTTCCTCCTGCTGACGGGCAAGACCCTGCTAAAGGGACTTGCTTTCAAAGACCTTCATCGATTAGCTATTGATATAGAAACAGCAACTGCTCCAGGCTACGATTTTTCCAATCCCTCACGCCCGGAGGACCGCATTATCTCCATAGCCTTAATGGACAATCGAGGTAATGAAGAAGTTCTCTTCGCCACGGAATATGAAGAAAGTGAAATGCTCGAAACCCTCGGGGCCAGGATACAGGGTATCGACCCAGATGTTCTGGAAGGGCATAACTTGTTTAATTTCGACCTGGAATATATAGTCACCCGGGCCGGAATGCATGGGGTCAAGCTGCAGTGGGGTAGGGACGGAAGCGAGCCTCGCATCAGACGTTCTCGCTTCAGCGTGGCTGAGCGGGTAATTGACTACACCCGCATGGACATCTTTGGCCGCCATGTGGTGGATACCCTTTTTCTTTTACAGTACTATGACATCGTGGCGAGGGAATTGGAAAGTTACGGTCTAAAAACTGCAGCCCGTCACTTTGGACTTGCAGCTCCAGATAGGACCTACATAGAGCCAGAGGCAATCCAATGGTACTATGAGAACAAACCTGAGGAACTGAAGCAATACAATCTCGACGATGTCAGAGAAACTCTTGCCCTGTCTGAACTTCTAGCCTATCCCTTTTTTTTACAAACACGTATCTTTCCCTTCTCTTACCAGAACATTTTCGTGCGCGGAAATGCTACAAAAATCAATGCCTTATTTATCCGAGAATACCTAAGGCAAAGGACTTCCGTACCCAAACCACCGGAGGCGGAAGCTTTTGCCGGCGGTTACACAGATGTTTTCCGCCATGGTGTGGTTAGGCCGGTGATCTCTTGCGACGTGGCTTCCCTTTATCCTTCCATTCTAATATCCAACAATCTCAAACCCCATGCCGACACTCTGGATGTTTTCTTACCATTGCTCCGCGACCTGCGAAATTTCCGTATGGAAGCGAAAAAAAGAGCCCTGACAGCTGAAGACACACACCAAAAAGACTACTACGAAGCCTTGCAGCAAACCTTCAAGATTCTGATTAACTCATTTTACGGCTACCTTGGCACCAGGCTCCATAACTTTGCCGATCCCCAACTGGCTGGGGAGGTTACTCGTCGCGGTCGAGAAATCATCGGTAAGATGGTAAAGTGGCTAAGAAAAGAAGGGGGTGAACCTATCGAGATAGATACTGATGGCATCTATTTTATGCCTCCTCCGAAGGTGAGGACATATGAGGAGGCACAGATGCTGGTCGAGCGTTTATCAGCCAGCTTGCCCTCCGGTATCGAAGTGGAAATGGCTGGTAGATACCAAGCAATGTTCTCCTACAAGAAGAAAAACTATGCCCTCATGGATGATAAAGGCAATGTAACCATAAAAGGGAGCGCGCTGCGTTCCCGTGGAATGGAAAAGTACCTGCGGGAGGTTCTCTCCAGCA
>JAJDNT010000253.1 GCA_022340515.1 Deltaproteobacteria bacterium | reverse complement strand
AAAAATAGAGAAAATCGGCGAAATCAGAAGATCATGAATGTTGATAACGGAAAAATCAGAAAAAATGCTTACGTAAGCCCTTGAATATCAGTCAGATTTCGTTAGAGCCTGAAAAAATGACTGTTGCCGCACCCTTATCAGAATATAGTTTAACAAGGTCCGGAAATCTGGATGAAATTTAATTGTTAACAAATGAGACCTGATTAGAGTAAAATGCGGCTATTCTGAGTTTGACATCAGATTTCGGATAGATTACAAAGCTAGCCCATGCAAGGCTACGTCTCCACGTTTTGGCCAGAATAAAGCATCGTCGATTTGACCACCGCTGTGGGCCCAACTAAAAATCGACAACTCGAGAACTTCGGAGACGGATTTGAATTTAGGGTATAGCATTTTTCTGGTATTCCGCTCCGGAGTACACCAACCAAGCGGAACCTAAGCGAGAAAAAGAGTTATCACGACTATCCGTTTTTCATTGCGGCCTGAACGCTAGAGGATTTGTATTTCCGTGCTTTTATCCTCGTTAGTCAAGTCTAATTCCTTGTGCAAGAATATATGGGGCTAAGACGCAGAGGGATTTAGCATATCTGTAGAGGGTGTTTTATGGAAGATATCTGGAGGCGGACCAAGGATGACCTGGAAAGTCGTATCTCCAGTAATTGTTACAAAATGTGGATTGCCCCTTTGGAGTTGGTTGTTTCTGATGAAGGCAAGGTGTCCCTAGCCTGCCCCAACCGGTTTTTTCTCAACTGGGTCCGGGAGAATTATCTGGCTGACATTAAGAGCAGCTGGGAAAGGCACAGCGGCACCCCCCAAGAAATCCACTTGCGCTTGGCCACCATCCCCCGAAGTTCCCCAAAAGAGGGAGATGATTCCAGCCAATTGCCACTCCCACTGCCTAAACAGGGTAATGGGCAATTTTACCGCCTAAATCGCAGATTTACTTTTGATCAGTTTGTGGTTGGTTCCGGCAATAGCTTTGCTTTTCAAGCCGCTTATGCCATTGCCTCCGGCGACCGTGGTTTAAGTAGTTCTCTTTATCTGCTGGCTGATACCGGGTTGGGTAAAAGCCACCTCTCCCATGCCATCGGCAACCATATCTTATCCCACAACAGCAACACCCGTGTTCTCTATCTCACTGCTGAGGAATTCACCAACGAAATGGTCGTGGCTATCAAGCAACGGCGCATGGAGGGATTCAAAGAGAAATACCGCAGCTCTTGCGATGTCCTTCTTTTGGAGGAAGTGCAATTTCTCAGCGGCAAAGAAAAAACCCAAGCCGAACTAGCCTATACACTTGATGCCCTCAATAGAGATGATAAGCGAGTCATATTCACTGGAACCCATTTCCCCAGGGATATTCCCAAGCTCAAGAGTAAACTGCAATCGAGGCTGACCGCGGGAATGGTTACCCACATCGAACCTCCCGATTTTCAGACGAGGCTGAAGATTCTCGAGAAGAAGGCAGCCAACGAGGGAATACGCCTTCCTTCTGAGGTGGCTGAGTTGTTGGCCACTCACATCACTCGAGATATACGACAGTTAGAAAGCTGCATAATAGGTATATTAGCTAAGTCTTCACTTTTAGAGAAGCCTATTGATTTCAGACTTGCCCACGAGGTTCTGGAATCGGTCTGTGACAGCCGCGAGGCAGTAAGTATAGAACGGGTACAACAAGTTATCTGTCAGTACTTCAAGGTCTCGGTTGAAGCACTAAAGTCAAATTCCCGCAAAAAAGGCGTGGTATATCCCCGTAATTTGGGGATGTACTTCTGCCGCAAGTATACTGATGAAACTTTGGAGTCCATCGGTCGGGCCTTTAATCGGTCTCACGCCACGGTTATCCACGCTGTGGATAACATCTCAAGGCAGGTTCAAGAGAAGAGTGGTGTGCGCAATCAAGTAGAATTTTTGGGACAACAGCTCGAAAGCCCCTCCTCTAGCACCTCACCCTTTGCCATCTAAGAGAGCCATCAGTATCTATGATTTTCTGTCGGCTGTTTAAAGTTCTGACGGGTAGAACAATAGGGTAATTCCATTGGTGCCTGCAGGCGCGTATATTTTTCCAGGTGGCAGTTCTAGGCCGGATGCCAGGGAAAAAGCTACCTCTGGCTCCATGTTGGGATAACAGAGGCACTCCAGCCGCAGGCAGTGGCTGGGCTTTTCAGAGGTTGGCCAGAGCTGTTGGAACCCATGGGCCTGCTCTTGTAAAGACTGCCGTATTTCTGGCCTTATTTCCCCTTGGAGTGGCTCTCGCTTTAGCTGGTTAAAAGCTGCAGTAAGGGACTCCCGCCAATTGTCTAGAGCTGACTCACGACTGAGCAACTGCCTGAATTCCAAAACCTCTGCCAAGGAAAGGGACTGCGGGTCAGGAAGAATTGACAGAAGGTGCTGTTCCGGTTCCTTTGTTAGCGGTTCTCCTGTGAGAGCAGCAAACTGGGGTGGCAACCGTTCGGCAATCTCCGACGAGACTTCTGGACTAGTAGTGAGGCTAGGAGAAGATACCATTTTCTCCTGTAGACAATTAAGGCGGGTCCAGGCCCGCAACCGCTGGAATATATATTGACTTCGAGGCGGATCCGACTCCGGCAATAATACCGATGTCGTCCCGCTGATTTCAGCCTCTTCATCGGTACCAATGCCCACCTCCTCGTGGAACTTGGCTTCCAGTCCACGGATTCGCTCCAGGTCAAGATCCAGTTCGGCATGCTCTTGATCGAGCTGATCAGCGAGAAGGATGAAGACAGCATCGTTGACCAATGCCAGCTCTCCTTCACTCAGCCGAGGATGAGCCTTTCTAATGCTGGCCACTAGACCAGTGCGAGAGTCCTCGAAATCCTCCTGCAGGGCGAAGGTCTGAAGCAAATGAAGGACCCCGACATCCCGGTGAACTCTTCCCATTTGATCATAAGTTTTCCGTGCTCGGCTAACTGTTTCTAACAAAACGGGATCTGAGATTGGGCAGTAGGGTTGCACCATTTGGGAGGTATGAAGCAAATCTGGCAGCCTAGGATCAGAATCGGGAAAAACTTGTAGTAGCCGAATTTTATCGAAGTAAGGAATTAACCGCTTCAGGTCCTTCTCGTCCATAAAGGTGTAAGGGAAATAAGTGATAGTCAATTCGTTGGTGTTTTTGTTCATAGTGTTCTCTTTTCATCCTTTATCAAGTTGTTCCTTGCTCCCTCTTTCTGACAAAACTGGAAAGGAGCTGCGCCCAGGGCAAATGAAATCACTTAATTAAGGTCAAATGAGAAGCAACTTAGACTATGGGCTAAAAAAAAGACCAGCGGGCAAAGCGGGTACCAGGTCACGTTTATGGGCCAGCTCTAGTAGCGTTTTGATGGCAAGCCTGCCCTCATCTCCCAAATCAAGAGAGTATTCATTGACGTAAAGATCGACATGCTGCCTTATTGTCTCGTCGTCCAACTCTTGGGCGTGTGTTTTGATGTAGGACCAAATTTCTTCCGAGTTTTGCCGAGCGAAATTCAGACTTCGGCGGATAGCATCTTCGATTGCCTTGACAACGTCAGAACCCAGGTCACGGCGAGCAAGAATTCCTCCCAGCGGAATTGGCAGATTTTGGGTTTCTTCCCACCATGCGCCCAGATCCAGCACCTCATATAGTCCGTAATTGTGATAAGTAAATCTCCCTTCATGGATGATCACCCCAGCAGCAAACTCCCCGCGCTGTAACCGAGGCATAATGGTTTCGTAGGACACTGGGTGTACATGGGGAAAGCCGTCTCCGTAAAGCTGGAGAAGCAAATTTGCCGTAGTTAACTCCCCAGGAATAGCTATGGCTTCGCCGCGCAGACTGTCCATATTTCTCGCTTCCCTTGCTACCACCAGAGGACCGCAGCCCCGCCCCAGGGCAGCACCAGAGTTAAGCAGCCCATAGCGGTTGACCACCAGTGCGAAGGCGTGAAAAGATATTTTGGTAAAGTCAAGTATGGCTTCCCGTGCAAGTTTATTCAGGGTCTCCACATCTTCGTGGATTACCTCTAGGCGGTAGCTGGGAACCTCAAGCTTGCCAGTGGCGAGCGCTCCAAAAATAAAGGTGTCGTTGGGACAAGGGGAGAAACCGAGAGTTAAGGTCTTCATGCTACCCTTACCTTGGTTGCCAGGGGAGAATACTATAATTACGGCGCGACAGGATGCAGACATTGCTGGGCGAGGGGGAGAAACGAAGAGGTGGTGAAAAAGCTTGCCTTTCCTGTCACCGGCTCGCCCTATCGGTGTGTCTCCGTATCACTCCCCTTAGGCTACCACCTTTATATTATTTAGCTAAAATTAAATATTAGCACAAGGGTGGAAGCACTACTTATGCCTTGTCCCAATTTTCGAGCAAATAGATTACAGCTCGCTGACAGTTGTTCAATGCCTTGCTCAGCTGCCATCTCTGTTTGTTTCGGTCACCGGCTCGATTGCTCAAACCCCTGATTTCGAGAAACGGAATTTGATAGCGAAGGCATATTTGAGCAACTGCTCCGCCTTCCATGTTTTCGCACACAGCCCCATAGAGGCTAGATAGCATACGGGCTCTAGCGATGCTGCCACTGACGGCGGAAACTGTGATGAATGGGCCCACATGTATTCGGGGTGAGGAGGGAATAGACTCCCACTTATGGAGTAACTTCCTGCCGTGCTTTAGCTCCAGCTGATCCACCTCCATTCTGTTAAAGATGGACTCCCCCTTGCTTTCAATTAAGGGAATGCCTATAGCATCAAGTGGCTGCCAGCTGCTAATAGTTGCAACACCCTCATCCCCAAGAATTTCCTCGCTGGCCAGGGCCACATCGTTGATCTCAACCCCCGCCAGGTCATATGCCCCTGCAGAGCCCCACATCCAAAGACGCGAAACTGGGTAACTGGATAAGATGGCTGCTGCGGCAGCAGCAGCGTTTATTTTGCCCAAGCCGCTAAAAGTGACAAGCACCTTTTTGTTACCGAAACTGCCGTGAAGAATTTCCAGATCGCCCTTGATTTCGGTCCGAGCAATTGTACATTGATCAAGGATAAGCTCACCCTCGCTGGGAAGAGCAGCCATTAGAGCGAAGTAGTCAATTCCCTTATCGAAAGACATCTTGGCCTTTCTATTTCACCACTATGTAGAAAAATCCCAAATCCCTCAATTCTAAATGCCTAAAATGTCTAGAGTGTCTAAAATGAACTAAAATTATAAATCATATAATCCAGTTGCCCGTAGCCAGTAGCCAGAATGGATTTGCCTTATCGGGCGGGGCTAAACCCAGCCCCTACAATGCTTAATTGTCAAAGCAAACTTTTCGCGTCTCGCCCTATACTCTAGGCCCCATGCTCTATGCCAGATCCCAAATCACATTAGCTTTCCTAAGTAGTTGAAGGTGCTGTGCCCTTGCGGACAGCGCTGCTCCTCCAGTCTCCGCAGGAAGCCATAGAATTCCCGACTATGGAATTTTTGCCCTCTCAGGTCTACGACAAAATCTACCACACCCATTTTTGCCAGTTCAGTTAAATAGTCAAAAAGGCAAAGTGGAAGATCAGACCGGACCAAGGTCAACCCTGACTGCCTGTCATGTTGCAGCCTGTTTGTCTTCGAGCCCCAGATTGTAGATCCTTCCCGAGGCTTTAACCTTAGACGGCTGGTGAAAAGAGATGGCCAGCCGAAGACCGTTGCCAGAGGGGTTAATCTCTGGATTGCCGCTGCCAGTTTTTTTAGATTGTCCTGGTCGTTTTCTAGAGAGAGAATCACCCTTTGGCAACCCATCTCATTGAGCAGTAAGGCAGCATGTGAATTAAGTACATTGAAGGTGTAGTCTGCAATGATGGCGTCGGGCGGCCGTGTAAATAAGCGGAAATGCGCCCAGTTGGCCACCAACCAGCGGTTATGCCCCATTTGCTGCAATTTACCTACCTGCTCCCTATAAAATTCCAAATCCTTCTGATGAATTATTGCTGGTAGACCCCAGAAAAGGCGATTTTTTTTGCTCGAAACCATTCTCCTTTTGGACAAAGAATTAAGATTGAACTTGGTGGCCTGCAAAAGAATGTAGTCGGCATTAGACTCAAGGGCGGTATTGAGCAGAGGTAAATGGGACAACCTAAGGTAGAGGGTCGTGGCGCGCTTGCCCGGTTTTAATTTTTTTGTTTGGGGCGAGGCCTTGGCCTCCATAAGTGGCACAGGGCCGACTATCTGAGGTTTTGAGGTTTTTTCTTTGAGAAGGCGGCGGAGTTTAGCTGCTGAAAGATTTTTCCCTAACTTGGAACCGGTTTTGAAGACCCGATCGCCCCGGCGTACGTCACGAATTCGTGGGACAGAAATTACAGTTCCAGTTGAGGCCACTGCCGGATGCTTACCTTTCACAACTATCTCTCTGATAGTGAAAGCGGTTTTTTCCACTTCCTCATCGGAATCCAACCGCAGTCTATCGCCAAGTGCCAAAGGAGAACTCAACTTCAGTCCCATACGGTTGCCGCGCACCCATTCCACCTTGGCGGCAAGGCGACCACTGGCACCGCTGCGATGGGGAGTAATGATCTCTCCACTTTTATCGGCCAGGAGAAATCCCTGGGTGGGTTTCCGGCCGTATGCATCTTTAAGGAAGCCTCTGGCTTTAGCAATCGCCCTAGCCTCATCACCTGGCGCAGCGTCCAATACAAGTCGATAGGCCCGGACAACCGCTGCAACATAAGATGATGGCTTCATGCGACCTTCAATTTTGAAGGCGGCAAGTCTGAGTTGGCGCAACCTAGGGATCAAATCTATTGCGGAGAGATCGTTAGGGGACAAAAAGTATCCTTGCTGTCTGCCTGAGCGATAGAGTCGTCTGCAAGGCTGCACACACCTGCCTCGCACGCTGCTGCGACCGCCATAGAAGGAACTGGCCAAACAGAGACCTGAGTATGAATAGCACAGGGCGCCGTGAACAAAGATTTCCAACTCTAAGGTGGTACTGGCAGTAATGTGAGCAAGCTCTTCAATGGTAAGCTCCCGGGCCAATACCACTCGCTGGAAACCCATGCTATGCAGTTGTTCGACTCCGGCGGAGTTGTGAACGGTCATGAGTGTGCTGGCGTGTAGATTTAAGTTGGGAAAGTGAAGTCGGCATAACCGCGCAATGGCACCATCCTGGATTATGAGCCCATCGGGTTCAACTTGAGAAAGGCCGGAGAGGGTATTGACTATTTCCTCGATTTCCTCTTCGAGCACCGCAGCGTTCAGGGCCACATAAAGTTTCACCCCCTGTCTGTGGGCGTATTCGTTCAACCGGGCTATGTCTTCGAGGTTGAAGTTGGCTGCGAGGGCTCTGGCGTTTAAATGCCTATAACCCACATATATGGCGTCGGCACCATTATCCAAAGCGGCGAAGAAGCCTTCAATATTTCCCGCCGGTGCCAGTAACTCTGGAGGGTTCATAACGATTTGCCGTCAAAGTTGAGATCTTTGATCAACCGGACAAGGGCTGCAACTGAGAGCTCGAATAGCTTCCTACCCTTTCCCTTCGAGGCCTGGCTGGCGTCACCCCACACTCCGCCTGGCCAGTAGCGCAGTTTATCCCTGACCAGCAGGTGTTCAGGAAAGCGAGGCCACTCCCGTGGTCTGGCCTTTCCCACCAGGTGGGGACGCAAATGAAGCATAACCGAAGTCTCCGCCTCACCCGCATGGGAGTCGTCTTCGGTGCTCAGCACCTCCCGCCAGGGGACCCTACCCAGATCGAGAAGGGAGACTACCGCCACTTCAATGTCAGGATAACTCTGAAGAAATTCTTCGCCCACCTCGATGAGGCAAGACATGTGGAGACTGCTGGCATGTCCAGAGAGCACGAGAAAATGTCGCAGTCCCTGCCGGTAAAGATCAGAGACTAGGTCAGCAATGATTGTCCGTAGAGTGGCTGGTCTGATACCCACAGTACCGGCGTGATTGCGCGTACTTCGACAAACACCATAAAATAAAGGGGGCGCCACGAATACTGGCGTTTGTTTCGAGGCCTCTTTGCATACCTCGTAGGCATGAATGGTGTCTGTGCCCAAGGGCAGATGTGGCCCGTGTTCTTCGGTAGAACCAAAAGGGATGATCACAGTCCTAGTCTTTGCCAGGCCTGAGGCAAAATCGTCCATGGTGATTTCTTCTATTAACACAACGTTTCCTTGTAGAAAAGCTGGAGTAATGTAGTAGTGGCATACTGGAGTACTGGAGTGGTGGAGTACTGGAGTAGTGGAGTAATGGTTTTCTTTTCAAGACTCCAATACTCCATAAGACGGAGTTGTTTCCGCCAAGTTAGGTTTCCCAATGCGGTTTGTGAAAGAGAGGCTGCCTATGAGCAGGCCTCATCCTGCTTCACTTAGGGGTTGCCAGGTTTCTCTCAAGATGGTCCACCGACCGCCATGCCAGAGAAGATAAAGGGTTTTAAGGCCAAAGTCCCGATGGACGTCGGAACTATATTCCTGCTTGCAGACCACCACTGCCCTGTTGTCATTCACCTCCAACTTGATGTCAGTCAACTGAATGGCTCGTTTTTGGGAGCGATGAAAAAGCTTTTCCTTGTATCGTTTCCAGTCTTGGAACTCCATGTCCCCCGCTTTGAATCGCGGATGATAACAGGCCAGGTATTTAGAAAGAGTTCCTTCTTCCCAGGCGCGCCGCCAACCCTCGACAAAGCGGTGAACCGACCCTTCAGCACCTTTTCTGTCATTAGGAGGTTTAGCTGCTAGTTTCAAGGGAGGAGGTGCTCGACGACCTGATTTTCGCCACTTCTCAGCCAGGATGCGCCACTCCTCTGAATTCTGCACCAGATACAGGTGCTTGAGACCGGCGGAGGCAAATCGATCGGACTGATATATTTCCTCAGCTGTGGCCAGAACCATCTTTCCCTGTCGGAAGAAGCGAATGTCACTGAACTGGACGGAAATTATTCTATAGCGCTGGTTAAGCCAAGCCTTTCTCTTGCGCCAGCCTTGAAGGTCCAAATTTTTCCAAGTAAAGTTCGAGGCATAGTAGGAAAGATAACGATCCAGATCTTTTTGGGACCAAGCCTTACTCCAGCCCTCAACCCTGTCAAGGAGTAATTGACCCTGGCGGAGCAGACTGTCTCGCTCTTCATAATTCAATTCTTTCTCGATAATAATAGGGGTGTCCCAGAGCTTGACGTAGTTTTCCAGTGCCACCACGTCTTCATTGGCAAGGACGATACAGCCATTGGTACTGCGCTCTTTTAGCTCTTCGTTGGTGCCATGGACCCAAATGCTGTTGCCTCCTTTGTTCATTTTTCTATCCCAGAGGTTAGGATAATTCATGGGGAAGGCCCTGGCACCATAAGTGGGAGTGAGGTACCTCTCCCCCACGGCCTTAGTAAAGAAGTATACGCCTTCGGGAGTTTTCTGATCACCACTTGCCTGTTTGTCCCCAGGGCTCTCACCTGTGGCACACTTGAAGGTGGCCACAAGATTGTAGTCCCCGGCAAACTCATAAACAAAAAGTCGCTGACTAGCCTTTTCTACTAAGACAACGTGGTGCGGCTCGGCCTTAGGAGAGATAAGCAAATTGGCTGGTAGCTTGGCACAATTAGTGTCGACAGGTATGCCCAAGAGGAGCAGAGTCAAAACCAGCAGGGTAAGATTTGTTGATCTAAATGGAGTTTTACGCCGCCTCATTATCTGCATATTATTGCCGTCTAGTCCAATGATATATCAATCTCAGAGATTCACTACTCCCCTGTTCCAAAAACCTGAGAGAAAATGGTGTCCACATGTTTGAGGTAATAGTTTAAGTCGAATAGTTCTTCTAGTTGGTCAGGGTGCAGGTGCGTCATGACCTCCGAATCGGCTGCTAGGCGGTCTTTGAAGGTGCCACCGTCATTCCAGACAGCCATGGCATTTCGCTGGGTCAGACGATAGGCCTCGTCCCGGTCCACCCCACTTTCTGTCAAAGCCAGTAGCACGCGCTGCGAGAAAAATAATCCCCCAGTGCTCTCCAGATTTGCCCTCATCTTGTCTTGATAAACAACTAGACGGTCAATCATGTTGGTGAGACGGTGGAGCATAAAGTCGAGGAGAATAGTACTATCAGGGGCGATCACCCGCTCAACGGAGGAATGGCTGATGTCGCGCTCGTGCCACAGAGGAACGTTTTCCATGGCAGCCACAGCATTGGCGCGGACCAATCGCGCCAGGCCGGACAAGTTTTCACTGCCAATTGGATTTCTTTTGTGCGGCATAGCTGAAGAGCCCTTTTGTCCCTCGGAAAAATACTCTTCAGCCTCGTGGACCTCTGTGCGCTGCAAGTGTCGAATTTCTATGGCAATTTTTTCGATGCTGCTGGCAATGATAGCCAAAGTAGAAAAATACTCAGCGTGACGATCTCGTTGGATGACCTGGGTAGAAATGGGAGCTGGCTGCAATCCCAACTGGGCACAGGCAAGTTTTTCAACCTCAGGATCTACATTTGCATAAGTGCCGACCGCTCCTGACACTTTACCTGCCCTAATGGTCTCCTGGGCTCTGAGCAACCTTTGTCTGTTGCGGTCCATCTCAGAGTGCCAGAGTGCCAATTTGAGACCAAAGGTGATCGGCTCAGCATGCACTCCATGGGAGCGACCCATCATTATAGTATTACGATGCTCGTAAGCCCGTCGCTTAAGAACTGAGAGCAAGGCCTGAATATCGTCCAGCAAAATGTCTGCTGCTTGATTGAGCAGCAGGGCGAGGCTGGTATCCAGAATGTCAGAGGAGGTCAGTCCAAGATGGATATAGCGGGCGGAGTCTCCAACATATTCCGCCACACAGGTAAGAAAGGCAATGACGTCGTGTTTTGTCTCACCTTCAATTTCGTCGATGCGATCCACATCGAAGTCTGCCTTTTGAGCGATCTCCTGGGCCGCTTGAGCAGGTATTTGTCCCAACTGGGCCATAGCGTCGACTACAGCTAGTTCCACCCTCAACCACTGACGGTAACGGTTTTCCTGCTCCCAGATGCGGCCCATTACTGGACGAGTATAACGTGGAATCATGACTTCATTCCTGGTTTAGTAAAACTTTTGCCGGAAAAAGATTGAACGCTTATATCACAATAACAGTCATAGAATCAAGGAGTTATGCAATCTCCATGCTAGAGATCAATTCTGCCCAGCGGACCGTAAGGTCCACAGGCAGGGCGAAAGATGTCCGGACCACGAATAATAGGTAAAAAGACCACAAAGATCACAAAGTACACAAAGGAGATGTTTTTGTTTTACATGCCTTTGTGACCTTTGTGTACTTGGTGGTGAAACTTCAAAACAGAAGGAGTCAGTCTTTGTCCTGTTTCAAAAATTCATCCAAGCGGATGACTTTGGCAGGGGAGGAGGGCCGAGAGCTGAAACTGCCTCGCTGGTCCCGTCTTTTCAACTCCTCTATGTGCTGCTTAAGCTGCTCATTTTTTCCGATTAACTCCTCAATTTGGTTTTCTAGCAGCTTCCATGAAAGATCCAGTTCGGCTGGGTCTACCTCCAAGTCGAGCAGGAGGTTTAGTCGTTTTATCAGTCCACTGCAGAGCCTGTAATTTGTGCCCTGCAAGTAAGAGGCGGCATGGGCCCAGAGGCTAACTGACTCCATCTCCCGCTCTAGCGCTTTGGCAAGGAATAAGGAGTGGATGGCGCTGGGGCCCACATACTCAATGAGCTCAACAGGTTCCTTAAGTTCACGAAGTCTCTGGACGTCATCCATGGATGCACCAACAGCAGAGATTTTGGTTTCGTTGTGAAGCACTTCGTCGTGCAGACCTCCCAGGGCAATGAAGGTACCTACCCCGAAGCGTTGGCACAGTTGCATGAAAGTTTCGACGTACTGATGCCAACATAACTGTGGCTCGGGACCGCGAAAGAGGATCAAATCTCTGCCAGGTGAATTCGCCGAAAAATAGAAGCGGCTTCTTGGGAGATCCAAACTTTTTAAATGTCCGTTGGCGATGGTTACCAGGGGGCGATTAACTGAGAAGAGAAAGAAATCATCAGACTCTAGACTGGCCAACTGTTGTGCTTCCAGGCTCTTAACCAGGAAGTCCACCGTGCTGGTGGCCACCTCACCAGCATTGCCCCAACCGCCAAAGCCTGCCACCAGGGCTGGTTCATGGAGAGAAGGTTCTGACAAATACTTGATCACTTCCATTTAGACGAGGCTCCCCAATTCAAAATGTCTAAAATGCCTAAAGTGGTTAAAATTTAGGTTATAGGTCATGGGTTATAGGTAATCAGGTTACTTCTGATCTCTGACTTTTGTCCTCTGTCATCTGTCCTCTGACTTCTGGCTTCATACTCTATACTCTATGCCCCATGCTCTCTGCCAATCTACAATCTCACATCTCTTACTCTACTCCCTTTTCCACAGCCAAGCAAGCAACCACTGGAACCCTGATCACCAGCAAGTCATCATCTGCGGCGTTGCCTTCGATCGTTCCTCCTTGCGGCGTATTGCCCCATACGCCTCAGTCGTCGCTCCTCAGCGCCTTGCATCCAATACCTTGCTGGTGATCAGGGATACTCCATAAGTCACTGATTCCAATCCTGATAACTAAATTAGACGGTGGATTTGGGAGAACAGAACTACCAATTAAAGGTATTTTAGGTTATTCCTGGGCTTTCAGGCTATTCGGAAAATAAAATGCGACCTGTGGTAAGCTCTGCTCCTAAACGCTTGTCAGTTCGAATTTTATGGCTTTCTGCGGCCAGTCAACATTCATTGACAGCTGAAAGTGGCTGTGGCATATTAGTTGCTTAGTTAGAGATTTTGTGGTGCAGCCTAGAGACTGATAACAACCTGCTTTTTAACACTTTCCAATTTGAGTCAGCAGCAGAAACCTGAAAAGCTGAGGACTTCTGTTAATACTATAGTTGTCCCTAGAACGTCCCTTTTTTTGATGGACAGCCAATAACTAACAAACTGTGGTGCTCCTTATCTACGCCACGATTCAAGGGAGGATAAAAATGCCAGCAAAATCGGAAGCCGGGATCCTCTGGATCGAAGAGCTGCGCAAGGATGACATCCCTCTGGTTGGGGGCAAGAATGCCAACTTAGGTGAGCTACACGGAGCTATAGGTGCGCCGGTCCCTCCAGGTTTCTGCATAACCGCAAAAGTATATCGCGAGTTCATGGAAGATGCCGGCTTGGACAAAAAGGTAGACAAGATCCTCAAGGATCTTGATACGAGCAATCTTAGTGCTTTGCTGCAAGCGTCGGAAAAAATTCGTGAAATGATAGAGAAAACTCCGATTCCAGAGAGAATCATCAGTAAAATCGTTGAAACCTATGAAGAGTTGGCTCGAAAGTGCGGTAAGCCTGATGTGCTCGTGGCGGTACGGTCGTCTGCTACGGCGGAAGACTTGCCGGATGCAAGTTTTGCCGGCCAACAGGATACCTTTCTCAATGTGGGTCCAGAGGATTTAGGGGAGAAAGTGAGAGCTTGCTGGAGTTCTCTTTTCACCTCCCGGGCCATCGCCTACCGAGAGGAAAAAGGCTTTCGCCACGAAGAAGTGCTCCTCAGCGTTGGCGTCATGGAGATGGTTCAGGCCAGGTCCTCCGGCGTGACCTTTACCATCGAGCCGGTCTCAGGGGAGACCAACAAAATCATCATCAATGCAGCCTGGGGGCTTGGTGAGGCGGTGGTGAGCGGTCGAGTGACCCCGGATGAATATGTGGTGGACAAACATAGCTTGGAGATCCTGGAGCGCCATGTGGCGGCGAAAAAAGAAAAGTGCGTGAGACGTCCGGAGGGGGATACTGACTATATAGAAGTCCCTGAAGATATGCAGTCGGTTCCGGCCCTTACCGATGAGGAAGTAATTCTTATCGCTGAGGAAGCGAAAAACATTGAAGCCCATTATGGTGGGGCTCAAGACATCGAGTGGGCTATTGACGATGAAGGCAAACTCTTCATCTTGCAAGCAAGACCGGAGACCGTACACAGTCAGGAGGCTCCCATAGAAAAAGTTGCGACAGGGGAGACAGTTCGTGCAGAAATCCTTCTGAAAGGCTTAGGGGTAAGCCCCGGTGTTGGCAGTGGTCCGGCAAACGTGGTGATGAATGTAAGTGAGATGGGAAAGGTAAAAGCGGGTGATATTCTGGTCACCACAATGACAACTCCTGACTGGGTGCCGGTGATGAAAATCTCCTCAGCGATTGTCACCGATTCGGGAGGAAAGACCTGCCACGCAGCTATTGTAAGTCGGGAACTCGGTATCCCCTGCGTGGTGGGGACAAATAATGCTACCGAGGTTCTGGCAAACGCTGGTGACATAAGCGTTGACGGGGCCACCGGGGTAATTTATGAGGGTATCATCGCCAGAGCCAAAGAAGAGGCAGTGCAGCCAGTGATGGCCGCTGCTGGGCCGGAGCCCACTGCTACTAAAGTTTACGTGAACATTTCCATCCCTGAGATTGCCCACAAGGTGGCAGCCGAAACTCAGGCGGACGGTGTAGGGTTGCTCCGGGCGGAGCACATGATGCTGAGTATGGGCAAACACCCCAGGCTTCTTTTGGAAGAGGGGGGAGCCGAGATCATGGTGGAGAAATTTACCGATGGCATTCGGACAGTGGCTGAGGCCTTCTTCCCACGCCCGGTAGTGTATCGTTTTCTTGATTTCAAGCCGGATGAGTTTCTAGAAATGCCCGGAGGTGAAAAATATGAACGGGAAAATGTGGGGCCCAATCCCATGATCGGTTATCGAGGGCAGCACCGCTATATGAAAGAAGACGACATCTTTCGCCTGGAACTTCAAGCGATCCGGCGGGTGCGACAAGACTATGGGCTGAACAATGTCTGGGTAATGCTGCCCTTTGTCCGCACTTTATGGGTATTCCGCGAGGCAGTGCGGATAATGCGGGAGGAAGGCTTGGACAACCGGGCGGATAAAGACTTTCAATTATGGATCATGGTCGAGGTGCCCAGCAGTGTGTTCCTCATCGAAGAGTTCTGCCAGGAAGGGATCGAAGGCATAAGTTTTGGAACCAATGATCTGACCATGCTTATTCTAGGGGTTGATAGGAACGACGCCAAGGTGCAGGAACTGTATGACGAAAGAGACTTGGCGGTTCTGCGTGCCCTGGCCTACTGTATCACCATCTGCCGCAAACATGGTGTTACCACTTCCATATGCGGTCAAGCTCCAAGCGTTTACCCTGATTACCTCGAGTTCTTATTGAGGTGTGGCTCCACCTCCATTTCAGTGCTTCCCGACAGCGTGGTGTCCGCCCGCAAAATGGTTGCCGCCTTGGAACGTAAAATCCAAATGGAACAGGTGGTGGGAGGCAAGATAAGTCCGCGGGTGGCCAAATTCCCTATGGATGATATTTTCTTCTGGCGCAAGATGCAAGAGTAACTCGCTGAGCGCAGAGCGCATGGCGCCGCGCGATCGCGCTGCTGCGCCTCGCTGTCATTTGGGCTGCGCCCGTCATTTATGGTCAGTTCTTCGCGCTCGCTGCGCTCCGCTCAGGCCCGCAAGCGGGTTCCCAGTGAGCCTTCGGCGTCATTCAAGGTCATTCATTGTTGGTGATAATAAATGACAGCGAAGCGTGATGACAGCCACTTCGGTGGCGTAATGACTACCTCATGACAGCAAGGGTTGTGACCCACTGAGGCCATGAGCTTTGCGAAGGACAGCCTAGCTTAACTATGATGTCGATAAGGTAGAGTCATTGGAAGGGCTTATTGAATATCTGAGTTGTAACTATAAGCAGGTAGTGGAGGTGGGAATAGGGCTCTACCCCAAGGTGGCTTTAGCCCTTCAGGCTCGTGGTCTAAGGGTGGGAGCCACCGATATCCAGCCCGAGTTTGTGGGACTTCCCGTAGAGTTTGATGACATAAGGTCTCCGCGTTTAGACCTCTATGAGGGTGCCCAAGCCATTTACGCCGTGCGCCCCCCTCTGGAACTGCTGCCATCCCTGAAAGGACTTGCAAATAAACTGGCCATTGATTTAATTGTCAAACCTCTGGCTGATGAACCAGTTGATGGGCTTCTCATCAATTACGGAGGTAGCTATTTCTATTTGTTTCCCACCCAAATTTAATCCTGCCCAGTTCCCTTGGCCGTATTTTTGCAACTGCCTTTTTAGCCACTTCCTGCAAAAGAGAAGCTGTGGTAAAGTTTGCCTAAAACTTGGGTGAGTTCTAGGCTCATGAAAAATAGAAAAAAGGTGATCTATCTTGTAGGCGAGGGTACCGGCGAGACAGTTACTAAGCTGGCCAATGCTGCTTTATCCCAGTTTGCTCCCAACAGTACTGAGGTGCGTATTTTTACCATGGTAGAGGATACCGCCAGAATCCTATCAATTTTGAGTGGGGCTCGGCGGGAGAAGGCGCTCATCGCCTATACCATCGTGGATCCGCAAAACCGCGATTTTCTTGAAAGGGAGGCGGCCAGACGAGAGGTGGAAGCCGTCGACGTTCTTGGTAGTTTTATTATTAAACTCGCCCTATTCCTAGACCAGAAGCCACTTGGCATTCCCGGAAAACAACACCAGGCTGATGCCAGTTACTATCGGCGCATAGAGGCCATCGAGTTTACAGTGAAACATGATGATGGCCAGGGTCCCCACACTATGTACAAGGCAGACCTGGTGCTCATAGGCTTGTCCCGCACCAGCAAGACTCCCCTTTCTTCATATATGGCTCAGATGGGTTGGAAAGTTGCCAATGTCCCCCTCTTTCCTGATATAAATCCCCCTAAAGAGATTTTTGCCATAGATCAGCTCAAGGTTTACGGTCTTATCATCGAGCCTGAAGCCCTGGTACAGGTAAGAAGGGAACGGCTTAAATACCTTGGCTTGCCGGATCATGCCGATTACGCAGATCGTCAAAAGATTGAAAATGAGATTAAATGGTGCCGGACCTTCTATCGCGAGCATCCGCAATGGCCTGTAGTTGATGTTTCTGGGAAGGCAATAGAGGAAACCGCCGCCAAGATAATGCAACTGCACCAAGCCAGGATAGATGCTCGGGAAAGGGCGGCCTGGCAGAAGGCCGAGCACAGGCGACAGTGGGGAGAAAGGTTGAAATAGGGGCCAGATTGGCCAGGAGATGCTCCTCGACAAAGCTGCACATTCGCATCAGTTGGATTGGGGTTAATGGCTCTGCAACATGGCTGCCGCCGATGCAGATGAAAGCCCTTCCAGGGCGCAAAAGCAAAACACCGGCGGCTCAGATGCACTTTGCCTCGGAGCACCTCCTGGCCAAGGCAAGCAATGGCATCGATGTCTGGTAAGTTAGCAACGAGACAATTTCCTGAAGAACCTTTTTGGTCAGGAGGCCTATTTTACAGGTGAAAAAAAAGGGATTAACGCTGGAAATACCTGGTTGGGGAACCCTGACCGCAAAGAAGGCCCTGTTCGATTTGAACGGAACCCTGGCAACTGACGGGATCTTGCCGGAGGCTGTCAAAGAAAAGCTGCGGCTTCTGCAGGATCGGCTAGCCGTTTATTTGGTTACCGCTGATACCCATGGCACTGCTGCCGACTTGGCGAAGGCTTGCGGGGGGATCGAAATTGCTCGTATCAAGGCCGGAGACGAGGCCGAACAAAAAGGCGAAATATTAGAAAATCTAGGGACTGCGCAGACAGTTGCTTTTGGAAATGGTGCCAATGACGCACTAATGCTGCGCAAGGCGTGCCTTGGGATTTGTGTTATGCACGGCGAAGGGACCTGTGTGCAGGCCCTGCTGGCGAGCGACGTTTTAGTGGCAAGCGCAGAGGAGGCGCTGGACCTCCTACTGAAACCGGCTCGGCTGGTCGCTACCCTGCGTTGCTGAAGCGCTAGGCTTGCGCAGAAGCAAGGAAAGGCAAAAATCACCACCCACCTGGAGAATAGAAAAAGATAAAGCCAGAGCGACTATTCTCCTGCTCACCAGTAGAGAGTCGAGCTTAGCGGCTGTTAATTTTTTGTCGCAGAACGCCGGAGCACTTAAAGGTGACTACCTTGCGCGGTGAGAGCATGATGGGGTTGCCGGTCTGGGGGTTACGACCGCGCCGCTGATTCTTGTCCTTCACACTGAATTTGCCGAAGCCGCTGATTAAAACGTCTTCGCCCTCCTCCAATGTACCCTTGACGATCTCGAAGAGGGTCTCGACAATCTCTGCGCACTCGCTCTTAGTGAAGATATTCCTGGCAAACAGATTCTCTACAATATGCGCCTTCGTTAAAGTCATAGATGACTCCCCCCCTCCTCAATTTCCCTAAGTGAATACCATGTCTGGCTGGACTATTCTAGTAAATACAGGATAATTCTGAATATTTCAAGGAAAAAAATCATAGTACTTTAAGAGAAATGTACTCGACTGTAAATTAATACCTATTTGATGTTGTTCTCTCGTCGAGTCGACAACTATAATTTTATATAATGATTACATATATTTGACGTCAATCAAGGCTTGCCATCCACGGAAATCTTTTTATTTCTAGGGGAGAAAAAAAACAAAGGGAACCACTGTCGAAATACAATCGGCAGCTGTTCCCTCACAATCAGCTTACTCGCTGATATTGCTGAGCTTGTTTGGTGGCGGTGCAGGGACTTGAACCCCGGACACTGCGGATATGAGCCGCATGCTCTGACCTGCTGAGCTACACCGCCAGAACGTAGGGGATTCATACTCAACAGTTAAACCATTGTCAACAGAAAAAAGAGAAAGCCGCCCCCAAAGCCAGAGAGAATCGCAGCGCCAATAAAGGTTAGCTCAGCAGGTCAGAGATGTTTCCCTGGTGTGGGGACTGCCTTTGTCAGTGGTCAGTAGTCCGTGGTCCGTTGCATAGAAGGCATGGGGCATAGAGTAGAAGGGCACGGGACGAAAGATAGATATGCTTTTGTAGGAGCGGCTTTTAGCCGCGATTAGTTCTACGGACAACGGACCACTGACAACCAAGGGCCGAAGGCCCAGAGTGCGTTGACAAACACCAGAGATTAAGTTACAAGAGGTCGACCCTCGAGGGTGCGTTGCGATTTCGGATTGGATGGGCAAAGAGCAAAGGGCATGGGGCCTGGAGTAAGAAGCCAGAAGTCAGAATGCAGAATCCAGCATGGAGTATTTTCAATATGTTCAATTTTATGATTGGTGGTTTTTACCCTATGCTCTATGCCCTTTGCCCCATGCTCATGCTGACTACTGGCTACTGAATTCTGTGCTTGTAAACATGTCCTTGCGAAGAAGGTTGTAATTTGAATACCCATTGCCAGGGTCTTTCATCGACAGGGAGGAAACGGCCTTGAAGTGCCCACATTGCGGTGAGTCATTAGGTGAGATCACATGTCCGGCATGTGAGGGAACGCTACCCGAAGGCAGTCAGTACTGCTGTTGGTGTGGTCAACAACTGAGTGGGGCGGCCCAAGAGGTGCAGGCACAGTTGACGGATGCTAAGGCTGAAGGCGACGATGAGGGCACGGTTGATTTTGATAGCAGGAAGCTGTGTAGTGACGGTACTTGTATTGGGGTAATCGGTCCCGATGGCCGCTGCAAGGAGTGCGGCAAGCCCTACACAGGCGAGCCGGAAATGGATTAATTCCCCAAGGAAGCACCCAAGCATAAAGTGGTCACTTCAATCCGCCTGAGGCGGATTCGATATTCTGCGGTTTAAAAAATTTTTAAAAACCTATAGTTTAACTGCCCCTTGTCAAATGTGTGCCCTAGTGAGGTGCTATGGGAGGGGAACTGCAATTGAGGGATTAAATGTATGAGCTTAAGATAGTAACAGAATTCTCTGCTGCACATAATTTGAGAAACTTCCGTGGCAAATGCGAAGCCCTTCACGGCCACAACTGGAAAGTAGAAATCGTGCTCAGCGGCAAGGATCTGGATGAGAGCGGCGTGGTCCTCGACTTTGCTGAAGTCAAGGCTGCTACCAGTGAAATCATGTCTGAGGTTGATCACCGATATCTCAATGACCTACCTTTCTTTGCGGAGAACAATCCATCTTCCGAAAACATTGCCCGTTATATTTTTCATAGGCTCCAAGAGAAGATGGATAATGACCGAGTAAGGATTAGACGGGTGACCGCCTGGGAGTCGCAGGATGCCTGTGCAAGCTACTTGGGTGAATCTGCCGAATGAGTAATGTTTGTCGATTTGGATAAGCAAGAAAGAATAGCCAGGCTTTTACTAGCAATCTAAACCGGAATGATTAGGCTTTGCCTGGGAGTGAGAGTTAAGTGAAGTTTGTGCCGCACAGGCAATGGTTTTCCAAAGCCAGCAATCGCTATTATTACTTTCAAATCCTCCCCTTAGTTCTGGGTATTCTCCTTATTTCTTGTGTATTTTTTCCTGGTTGTACCGAGGACACCACACCAAAGGAAATGGTTGAACCAGGTGGTGAAGTCGCCACAAAGGTTGCAGGGCCAGAAAGTCAGGTAAAAGAAGAGATCGCCGAACCGCAAGGGGCGATTCCTGAACCCAGCTTGCCGCCCCCCACGACAATTGAACAGCCAATCTCCAGTGAGATTGTCGGAGTGGCTTTTACGGAAAAACTGATCGAGTTACTAAACTATGAACTCAATGAGCGCTTTTGGGGTTGGCGTCCAAATGATCTGCTCGTGGGAAGACTTACCGACAATGTCAACGAATTTCAGCTGGGCACTCTTGAAGCGGTGCGCTACACAGCAATCAAACTGAAAGAGAGTCTGACCCGTTTTGGCGATGCCGACGCCTATGACCCCCATCTAGTAGAGGCGGTAAACTTGCTGATGAACAGAGCGGATCAGTTTTGGTTTCCGTCAACCGAGAGCCAGTACAAGGAGGCTCTCAAAGAACTGCAGGGATTTCTCGAAAATCTTAAGCAGGGCAAAAGTCGCTTCTATTACCGCACAGACAACCTGCTTTCTCTAATAGCTTCTTATAAGGACCTTCTTGGCAATTGCCACGAGAACCTAGTTAAGGAGACGGAGCCGGATGGGTCTAGGGTGAGCTACTTTCGAGCTGACAATTATTTTTATTATAGCCAGGGGGTGACCCACGTCATTTATGAAATGCTCAAGACGGTTCGGGTGGGTTTTGTCGCCCAGTTACAGACCATTGATGCGGTGGCATTGATGGACAAGATCGTGGAGGATTTAAAACGGGCTTCGGAGTGCGCCCCTTGGCTCATCACCAATAGTCTAGATGATGATATCTTGGCAAACCATCGCTACAATCTTGCTGCCTCTATAAGTAGTGCTCTGCACAATATGAGCACCATGCTTCGCTACTAGACAGAGTCCGTTGTTCCGCCTGAGGCGGATCAGTTGCCGTAAAGACAACCGGAGTCAGGCATAGCTGCTTATGAGCGATGAGTCCCAAGTTCCAAATTTTGGAACTTGGCTGATAACTCAATTCCAAAACTTGGGACTTTGAACTTTAAACTTGGAACATGACATTTCTGCCTACAGGCTGTTTCTCTCCTCGACTGACCTTCGAAATCTTTCCACTTGTTTGACATAGTAAGAACGATCTCCGGATGCAGCTGCCAGGGCCTCCTCTGCCACGGCCAGAGCCTTAGTGGTCTGGCCATTGACGTAATAAGCCTCTGCCAAGGTGTCCAGAATATGAGGTTGTTGAGAACTGGCTGCTGCTTTTTCAGCCAGCAAAAGGGCCTTTTTCGGCTGGAAGAATGGAGCTTCTTTGCTAGTGGCTAAGACCCAGGCCAAATTGTTAAGGATGTCGGGATTGTCGGGGTCAAGTTTCAGGGCGCGTTCCAAATGGAAAATCGCCTCATTAGGCTGATTCCGGGTGTGGTAAAGTGTTCCGAGTCTCAATTGTAGGAGGGGATTGTCAGGTTCCAGTTGGACCAGACTAGTGAGCAGCTTGAAATTCAGCTGCTCATTGAACTTTTTGCCTACGGTCCCTGAGTAGAAGAGATAGCCGAACACACCAATCGTAATGATGCCCACCAAGTATCCTGCTAATGCTTTTCTAATTTTGCCACGGTGGTTTCTGACTAGGGAAGGATTGTTGGCTGCCTCAGCGAGAAAATCAACTCGTTCTTTGATGCTGAAGTGATGCCAGCTGGGAACATCCCGAATGTTTCCACTGTGGAAAGCCACCTTTTCCAAGGCCGAAATCAGCGGGTAAGGCTTGCCCATGACCGCGAGCCCATAGAGGTCAGCCTGTCTTTCAAAATTGCGGATAAAAAAACCAAAAAGGAAGCGGAAATAGAAGATCAGCAGGGCCAACAGAGGAAGGGTGGAGAGGATGGAAATTAAGGTCATGAATTCAGAATCCGTCCTAATCATCAGAGTGAGAGGCAGGTCGCTTGTGAGCACTAACAAAAAAGAAACACCAGAGAGGGGATAGGCAAGGACAAGATAACCAAGCAAGAATATGAGATAGAAAAAGAGATGGTGTTCCTTCACATGCCCCATCTCGTGGGCCAGAACAGAACGCAATTCTTCGTCGTCGAGAATATCGAGAAGCCCTTGGGTTACCAGTAGATACCGGTAATGACCAAACAATCCCATAACTCCAGCGGTTATGAATACACCGCCTTGGCCGGGCCAGAGAACTATCTCCCTTACCAGAAAATTCTGTTTTTGACAAAACCTCTCGATGAGTGATCTTCTTGCGCCCGGTTCAAGAGGACGACAGCTCCACAGCCTTACCACAAGAGGTGGCGCAAATATCATGAAAATGATCATCAGCAGGGCAAAGAAAAGAATCTGGCCCACGGGAGTATTGAGTTGGTGGGGAATGGAGCCGAGGGGCAAAAGTTGGACAAGATCGAAGCCCCCTGAAATTAAGAGCCAGGGCAGAAGGATGGCGAGATTGAACTTAAGGTTTGCCGTTACCACGGACACCCTGGAGCAAACGCTTGGGGAGAAGCGGCAGTGACATTCATAACTGTAATACCAAACCATGGCCAAATGGAGCAAAAATAGGACTAAACCAG
>JAJDNT010000244.1 GCA_022340515.1 Deltaproteobacteria bacterium | reverse complement strand
AAAATTGATCGAGGAATTCGTGCCCGAGGAGGTTCGCAAGCCGGGCAAACATGGTCTTCTACGAGTAGGGCTCATCCTCCTGGCGCTTCTGGTCCTCTCGGCCGCCTGGCGCTGGACACCCCTGGGAGAGTGGCTCAGTCTGGAGAGGATTAGCGGCTGGATAGATCATCTCCGCGGTAGCCCCTCAGCACCCTTCATAATTCTAGGAGGCTATATTATCGGCAGCCTGGTGCTCGTTCCCGTAACCGCCATGATCCTAGCAACAGCTTTCACCTTCGGCCCCATATTGGGCTTTAGCTATTCCCTGTCAGGATGTCTTCTGGGTGCGGTGGTAACCTACATTTGCGGGCGGTTGGTGGGGCGAGACACAGTCCGCAGATTGGCGGGTTCAGGTGTCAACCGGCTTAGCCGCCGCTTGGCCAAGCACGGCCTCTCAACTGTTGCCACGGTGCGGTTGCTCCCAATAGCGCCGTTCACCATAGTGAATATGGTTGCTGGGGCCTCCCATATTCGCTTCCGAGACTTTGTTCTCGGAACCATTCTGGGAATGGGACCAGGAATTTTCGCCATCACTGTGTTTGAGCGCCAGCTCGAGATGGCTATTAAAAAACCGGGAGCCGGAACTCTTGCCCTTTTGGCTGCGGTGGCAGCAGCGATTGCTGTTACAGCAGTAATTGTCCGAAAGCGCTTGGGCAACAACTAGGAGATGCCAGGTTTCCGGTTCTCCCGCTCAGACGCAATAAAGATGTCCAAAAACCGTTTTTCAAATAATGCATGGGATGAAATCACTGTGGCTTCCTATAATATTCATCAGTGCCTAGGTACAGACAACAGGAAAGATATGGAGAGGACCATTCGTGTCATTGTGGAGCTGGACGCCCAGCTGGTGGGACTACAGGAGGTCCACAGTAGCTTTATTCAATCACCACAAGTGGATACACTGACACAAATCACGGGACTTAATGTCATTCCCGGCCCCACCATGCACCGCAGTGACGGTCATTACGGCAACGTCCTGCTGACAGCATTCAGTCCCCTAGCTGTTCAGCCCATAGATTTGAGCTTTCCTGGCAAAGAGCCTCGTGGCGCCATTGATGCAGAGCTGAATATCCAGGGGAGGAGCGTGAGAGTAATTGTCACTCATTTGGGCCTAAATGCCAAGGAGCGACAATTCCAGGTGGACTTGCTATCAAATAGTCTGATTTCCCAAAAACACGATCTTCTCGTGCTAATGGGAGACTTCAACGAGTGGTTTCCATTTAGGCGGCAGCTGCTTTTACTCAATCGGTTGCTCGGCAAAATACCAACCCGACCGACCTACCCTTCTCGCTATCCTATTCTAGCTCTGGACCGGATTTGGCTTCGACCCATGGAGGCATTGCGAGCCATAAAAATTCACCGAAGCCCTTCAGCCCGAATCGCCTCGGACCACTTGCCCCTGAAGGCAAGGATCGCAGTGGGAGCACGATATGGGCATAGGGCATAGAGCATAGAGCATAGGGACAGAGGTCGGAGATCAGAGGTCGGAAGTCAGATGGCAGCAGGCAGCGGGCAGCGTCGTTATCCGTTATTAGTTATTCGTTATACGGGTGAACCATCTCTATGAACTGTCGTGAAGGCTTCTACGATTTCTACGATTTACCGTTCACCGTTTACCGTCTTCCGTTACTCTTTTCTGAAACTGAGAATATACCCATGGGTGTATCCCCCAAAGTGAACAATTTTTTTCCAAACCTTTTCTTCAAATCTGAACTTTGCCGCCTCTATTTCTTCTATAACCTCGTCTGTCTCCAAATCTGCAAGGCACCACATAGGGAAATCTGATTTGCAGTGTTTAGGGTAAACAGAAAGAAAGCCCTCTTTCTTTAAAACCCGGTGCATTTCCTCATACAAGTCTTTCCGCTGTCGGATATAATGCAGGACATCGTATAGTAGGACTAAGTCAATAGATCCATCCACAAGGTCCACTTTCAAATCCCTTTTACATTTCATAAGAACGATATTGTCCAGGCCTGTTGATCTTGCCCGCTTGGAAAGCTTATTCAAGGCCTCGTCATCCTGGTCAACTGCGTAGACCTTTCCTCGATCGCCTACAACCGTGGCTGCCGGGATGGTGTAGTAGCCCTCTCCACAGCCGAAATCCAAAACGTACTGTCCCCTTTGCATGCCAATACTCTGCAGAAAAAGGCTTCCATCTTTAGTAAACCACTTTTCCATCTTCTTGTAGTCTACTCTGCGATGAGCATTTGCATCATGTCAATATGAAAAAGTCCAGGAGTTTCCCCAAAAATAAGCGGACCATTCTTATAACCTCTGTTCAGTAGCCAGTTTACGTGTATGAGTAAATGAAAATGGACTTGCTGATGTCTCTTCTGTCGTTCCAGGGGCTCCCCCGGCCACAGCCGGGGAAGTGACACAGACCTTCCGCAGTAACTTAGAACAGACATCAGCAAAGGCCAAAAGGGGAAGCTGCGAAACAACGAACATCTGAGCAACCGATCTTCACTCTCTCAGCCTCAAGAGGGCCTGCCTGAAGATATGGGGCACACTAAAGAGGAATCCTGCCAATAGATGGCGCGAATCATGTGCGTTGTGGAGTAGCTTCCCCGTGGCCCAGGTCTCTAAAATATTTTTGGGGAAACTCCTGGAAAAAGTCATCGCTGTATGGATTTCTCCACTCAGCAGGGTGAAAACAAGGTATCTCTTGTGGGTGAACAGTATGGTGAGTATGCGGAACAATTTATTTGGAGAATGTTTAAAGGCGAGTGAATTGGCAAAATCAGGCCATCTTGTGGCTCTTCTCAATAACCGACCTCTCCCGGAACCTCGGAATAGGCCAATTCTCTTTTCAGCCACTCATTATCCTTCTTTAACCGCTCGATTTCTGTCTCAAGCTCCTCAACGTGTTTAACCAGCCAATCGATGTCTTCTTTAGCTGACCCTAGAGAGGCCTGAGACAGCCGATCTTTTATCTCACCCAGTTTATTGCCGGACATTTTCTCACACCTCATTTGCACGTCTACTCTTTGGATTCATCACCGCAATCCGAGTAGTGCACTAAAAACTGGACAGAAGTGAAGTGAGACCAAGCAACCTGGAAAATTTATGCCAAACCCCCCTTTTACGGAGGGGGGTTTATGTTTTGCCGGTGGAGCTTCAAAGCCTCACTTCACCGCAGATCCTATCTATTCAACGGGATAGCCGGCCTTTTCCCAAGCGAGCCAGCCGCCACCCATGTTCGCCACATTTTTATAGCCCATCCGGCAAAGGGTGCAGGCGGCAAGGCAGCCACGGCCCCCCGACTTGCAGTACATGACAATCTTGGTGTTCTTGTCGGGAATCTGATTTGCCACCTTGAACTCCAAAAGCCCCCGGGGAATATTTATAGCCCCTGGGACGTGACCCATTTTGTACTCATTGGGTTCCCTGCAGTCCAAGAACACATAACCACCTTCATCCAACAAAGCCTTACACTCGGAGACTGTTTTTTCGCAGACATTTTGTTTTGCTTCGGCCACAAGCTGCTCTGCCGTCATCGGGGCCGGAGCCTTCTTGGCACAGCCGCCAATGGCCAGGGCAAGCACTAACGCCAGTGGGAGTATATAACCAATTCGTCTTTTCATAGGACCTGCCTCCTTCTAGTTTTTATGAACCTTTAATGAGTATCACCTTGCTGAACCAAGTTTCTCCCTCAATCCTTCACCTTCTGAGGAATGAGCTCAGACGGTACGATCACCTTTTTGTTGGCTTTCATGTACTCCGCTTTCACGTCCTTCTCACCCAAAAAAAGATCGGCATTACCGTGACAACTGTTGCACGTTTTGTTCTGAGGGGTTTGTCGCCTGATATTGTGAGGGGTGGCCAGTTTCCAAGTGGGTAAAACGTCAAACCTGCTCAGTCCATTTTCCACATAGAAACTGAAGGTATTCTGGTCCACCGGGACGTGACGGACAGTGACATACTTCTCAGGCCTTTTCTCCGACTGCAACGGATTGAGGCCGATCTTGAAGTTGAGCATCGATCCTTTGGTCTTGTAATAGGCAAGGCCCTGGTCGTCCTTGCCAACATGGCAGGCGTAGCAGTTCTTGTAAGGCATGGAGTGGCAGACCTGGCAACTCAGTTTGTCTTTGTGATCAGTGTGCTGTTTGACGTTCTCAGAGGTATCTTTGTAGATATCCTCGTGGCAGGCAACACACTTGGGCGCATTCTCAACCTCGTATCTGTTGGCGTAGTCTTTGCCGTCTTCATGCATCTCTTTCCCTGTGTGACACTTGTCGCACCTGAAGTATTTCTCTTTGTGAATATCAGGTGGAATCCCCGCATTCTTGCCGAAGTATTCCTTATCGATGCGACTGCCGTGACAGGCTGTACAGACAGTATGTACGGGCGGACGTTTTTGAAACAGGTGCGCGGCAAGCAGACCGCCATCCACCGAGTCCGGACGGCTCACGTGGCACTGTCCGCAACTGCTGTGGCAGCTGTTACAGTGAGTCTCTCTGGCCGCATCCACCTTGGCATGCACCGACTCATCGGGATTGGCCCGCATGTCGATCATTTTCTTATAAGGGGCCAGAGTCATGTGAAGGCTGGTCTTAGCGGTCTCTGCAATCTCATCGTGGCATTGGCCGCAGCTCTCTGTAGGATCCGGATAAGAGGGATCTCTGACCACATCCTTGTGGGCAGTCTTCCAGTTCGGATCACTCGGATTACCACCGTGGCACTCCTCACAGCCTATTTGGCCGTGATTCTCATCTTCAGCGAACTCACTGTCCACGTAAACCTTCTCGTGCGGAGCCAACGGCTCCACCTCTCCCCCTCAACCCTCGCCTTCGATGGCCGCCGACTTACCCGGCTCACCTTTGCGGGCTTGGGCGATCTCTCTGGTAATCTGGATCAACTTACGGGGATTCGTATGGCAGGTGAAACAATGGTTCTCTCCGGTTGTAGCCTGAGACCACGAGTCACCCATGAAGCAAAGGGAGACAACCAACGCCAGAATACATAATACTGCACATCTCAATGGTTTCATGGTTTGCTCCATCTGTCCCGAGTCGAACCCGGTCTCTTTTCACAACAGCAAGACCATTCACGGCCGACTCAGCATTGAATCTTATTGAAAATCTTGTTTTTTCTCCTCTACCACCCCCTTAGTGCGCAACTTCCCCGTTGTTGCCCGGGCCGGGAGCACTGCTTCCCTGCAGGGACCGTAGAGCTAGTCACCCCTGGCCACTAACTCAAACCATCTCCAGGCTCGCCAGGACAACTTACCTTTCACTGGCCTCCCCGTCCGGGCATGTAGAAGTACGCTTGGTCTAGTCGATCAGCGAGAAACGCTGTTATGACTTCCTCGATCTCGCCGGCAATCCCAGTAATCGTGCGGATGCCTGCGCTGTTGAGCATGTGGTGGAACACCTCACTGATACCGCCACAGATCACCGTGGTGACGCCAGCGCGTCGCAAAACATCTAGCCGCTGTGACGGCGAGAGCTGGTCAAGATAGAGCTGAGAGCGTGAGGTCTGACGATTCTCTTCAACTTCCACCACTAATAGCTGCAAGCAGGAATCAAAAACCGGCGAAACCCTCGATCTAAATATGGGAATGGCAACTCTGGCCACGTCTCTGCACGTTTCCCCCGACTGACGAGGAAAATTGTTATGTTGAACAAAAACCAACTGATCAGTGGTAGGGTTGCACGGGTTAGTTCCTCCTAGCGCAATACTCGTGCCACAAGAGAAAATTACCCCAGGTAAAAAGATAACTAGTTGGAAACAAAGTATAATCATGGAAAAAGGGAGCTTAGATGAGCGAAGGAGAAGGAAAGGATTGGGAACAATCTAAACCATGGTCAGCACCGCTGAGGGAACAATTTGCACCGACAGTAGCAGTCGTGGTATAAGTGTTTAGAGTAGAATCAAGATGATGACGGGATCTTGCCGGAAGATAGGAACGGGTCCATGACTCAGGCCAAGCGTCCATTCATGGAAAATCACGAGATTATCCTCGACAGTATTTCCGACGGAGTTTGCACCGTAGATCTCGACTGGCACATCATGTCCTTCAACAAGGCTGCGGAAAGGATCACCGGAGTCCCCCGAAAGGATGCCATTGGACGGCCTTGCTTTGAAGTGTTCAGAGCTAACATCTGCGAGACCGAATGCGTCCTCAAGCAAACCATGGAAACAGGAAGATCCATAGAGAGCATGCCCGTACACATTATCCGGGCCGACAAGAGACGCATACCGATCAGTGTCAGCACTACTTTGCTCCGTGACGAAAAGGGTAAGGTAATAGGCGGAGTCGAGACCTTTCGGGACTTGACCGTGGTTGCCGAACTGCGCAAGGAGCTTCGCAAACAGCACTCTTTTGGCGACATCATCAGTAAAAGTGAGAAGATGCTAAAACTCTTTGCCCTTCTTCCTCACCTGGCAGAAAGTGAGAGTACGGTTCTCATTGTGGGAGCCAGTGGCACCGGAAAGGAGCTCTTTGCCCGGGCCATCCACAATTCCAGCACTAGAAGAAAAGGCCCTTTTGTGGCAGTAAACTGTGGTGCACTGCCGGACACCTTGTGCGAATCCGAGCTTTTTGGATACAAAGCGGGCGCCTTCACCGATGCCAAGAGGGACAAGCCAGGTCGATTTGCCCTGGCCCAAAATGGCACGATTTTTCTGGACGAAATTGGCGATATTTCCTCGGCCATGCAGATCCGTCTTTTGCGCGTTCTAGAAGAAAAGATCTATGAGCCCCTGGGAAGCACCAAGAGCGTGGCAACCAATGCCAGAGTCATGGCGGCAACCCATAGAGACTTGGGCGAGCTTGTTAAACACGGAATCTTCAGAGAAGATCTCTACTATCGTATCAATGTAATAAAGCTTTCTCTGCCGGGACTAGCGGAACGAAAGGAGGATATACCTCTGTTGGTAGACCATTTTGTCGAGCGGTTCAATCGGTTAACCGGCAAGCAGGTGGTGGGTTTGAGTCAGGAGGCGATGACTACCCTGATGCTCCACGACTGGCCTGGCAACGTACGGGAACTCGAAAATGCCATAGAACACGCCTTTGTCCTCTGTCAGGGGGAAATTATTCACCTCAGCGACCTGCCCAGACACTTTGCCCCCACAAACCATGCCCTGAGCAAACCAACCGGCCTAAACCTGAAAGAGGTGGAAAAACACGCCATTCAAGAGGCCTTAGTGAAAAACGGCTGGAAGAAAATGGCAACTGCCCGCGAACTGGGGATTGATAAAAATACCCTGCGTCGAAAAATTAAGCGCCACGGAATCATTGAGCCTTCCCTTTAATTGTCCCATTGCTTTCCTGAAAGAGGTCAGATTGCGGAGGTTTATGAGCTCGCTGAGAAAGAGCTGATGTGCGGTGTGGGATATGGCATAGGGCATAGGGTCAGAGGGCAGATGACGCACGACAGAGGACAGACGACAGAAGGCAGCGGAACGACACGGTGAGGGGAAGACACGGAGATGCGGCGAGTAGAGACCAGAAGTCGGAGATCGGAAGGCAGAGGTCAGATGAAAAGCTTCCTATGAGCTATGAGCTGAATAGACGATTTCTACGCTTTCTACGGTTTCAACGAATTAACTAATTCTCTAATACACTAATTGACAAAACTCATGGTGTATGGCGTCACTTCACCTTAGGGTTAGTTCTAAGGGAAAGGTCTTCTGGACCTTTTTTTGTTTAAACGCTTTATAGCTCTTTCGTGTTTGAGTCTGCTTCTTTCGCCTTTACTCAAATAATAGCGATGCCTCCTTATAGAAGGTCCAACATTCCGCTGAAAGTCCTTCTTGAGCTGCCTAAGCCTCCTGTCAAAACTATGCAAGTTGTACCACCTTTCATTTCCACATTAAGAAAAAAAACTGGCACCGCGGCGGTTTCTGCCCGCCCGGCAATAGCTTTCTTCCCCGCATGAAAGTTTACTCCCAAGCTGAATCTCTATGTCAGCTTGGGAGATTATTTACAAGTCAAAAACCAGATTATCACTGATTTTAGGATTTGTAATTTTTTGAGCCAAAAGGTTTAAACACACTGGTGTCCGGCTAAAACACGAAGGGCATCTCTTCCTAATCAGACGAGATGCCCGTGATAAGTGTAATTTTGCCCACTAGAGTTTCGTGACGCTCTTGGCTGCTGGCCCCTTAGTGCCTTCACCCACTTCAAAGCTCACCCGGTCCCCTTCGGAAAGGGTTTTAAACCCGGGCATGTTGATTTCGGAGTGGTGGACAAATATGTCTCCTCCTTCATCTTGCTCAATAAAGCCATAACCTTTCTGCTCACTAAACCATTTAACAGTCCCTTCTGCCACAGCGTTGACCTCCTCAAAGATTATTGTTCCAAGTCTCAGGCCGCCACCCTGGCAAAGGAAACTTTCCTCAAAAGCCCAGCCGACTTGCGAACGAAAACGTTCATATAATACAAAAAAAATCAGGGATCAAGGAAAAAAATTTGAGTAATTTTCGCTTACTCTTTAGAATAACGTCTATTTAGCCCGAAAGGTAATTCTTCCTCGAGTCAAATCATAGGGTGATAGCTCAACAGTCACTCTGTCTCCGGTAACGATCTTGATGTAATACTTGCGCATTTTTCCGGAGATATGAGCCAGGACCAGATGGCCATCTTCCAACTCCACCCGAAACATGGCATTGGGTAGAGTCTCCACCACCGTCCCCTCAACTTCTATTCCGTCCTCCTTTGACATTAATTCCCCCAATGGAAAGGTCTCTCGAGCTTTTTCCTAATCCTCACAGTGTAATACTGCCAACCCTCACCAACTAAAGCCTAAATAATAGAATTTGTCAATGAGGGAGGTGAATCATGCAAATGATGTCTAGCATCAGGGGGCTGGCAAAGCTCCTTGAACGCGAGGAGGAGAGGTAAATTCTTACAGCAATTTCTCTTTAAGCGCTACGGTTTTTTTCTGGAAATCCGCGAGCAAGCGGGTGCTCATGAGAAAAGGAGCCGCGGGATTAGAGAAAAAACAAGGAACTTGAAGAGAAAAACGAAAAGGAATATAGTCAATTTAAAGAATTCATCAAGGAGAGCAATATGGGAGGAGCAATGAATACTGGTCTGCTGGCAACTATAGCTATTTTTGTTTTGGCAGCCATCTTCGGAATCATTTTGTGGCTTGACGCCAAAAAAACAACGAAGAGCGAAAAGTTAACTGCAGCGAGGGTGACCACTACCACTGCACCACCAGCGACTGCAGTCAAGCCACAGAGAGATTCATGGAAAGAGAGCGCTGAGCGCTTCAAGAGATTCGCTAGCAAAGCCAATTTGCAAACCGAGGGCTGACTTGCCTCCGGCGGAACCCCTGAGGCTCTGAGATTTGATGCTTGCGAGTATATTATTCATTCGCCATACTCAAGATTTTTTGCTTCAAAATTTCAAGTTCCTCAGGGGAGGTGTTTTGATCCAGCTCCATGATATCTCCCTCCACCGAATGGACTAGGTCCTCTTCAAACATTCTTATCCAGAACATAGCGCTTTCTCGGTTTGCACCTTCCACATGGATACCACCGGCAATTTTATCCTCCATTATGGCCTGGCCGGGGTCCATGACAAATACATCACCGCTAAATATTTCTTTGAGGCATTTTAGAAACTCCCGGCCTAAGCCCCTGCGCTTCTCGCCAAAGACTTCCAGATGAAAAAGGCTAACGTGCTTAAAACCCTCCTCATCCAGCCACACACTGAGCTCACCTTTGTATTTGCTGGGATTTTCAAAGTGGAGCACTTCCAGGGGACCGTAGCCCTTAAGAATAGTGAGTACCTCTTTGATTCCGAGTTCTCTGTTTGCCCCGGTCCAGATAATGTCTTTCCAGCATACTTCCGCCATGACCTGAGATAACCCTTCTCAAAAAAACTTGCTCCTTAATTCTTACAAAATACCAAGATCCCTATTATTTGCAATGGGGAAGCTTCCATATTATTGCGGTGGACTTGATCTCCTTGGCAGTCTATTCGTTTTGCTGCTTTGGAGCTACTTTCTGCTCCTGGTCCTGTTCCAGTTTGCGGCTCTTTTGATATTCCAGGCAGGCCGATTTACCGTCTTTGACTTTCACCTGCCCTGCCAGGTAGTCGGCAGCACTGAGGGGGATGAAAATAAAGGGAGCAAAAATAATCCCACCAACCTTGCCCGCAGTGATGGCGGCCGATTTCCAGGGAATCGTACTTACTTTGGGATCGTTCAGCGGGCCTTCGATGTTCACCGGATCGGCTTTTTGAATAATTTTGAACGATTTCTTCTTTGGCACAAAGAAGTATTCCACTTTCTCACCGCCCAGATCAATGGTTCCCCCGCCGGTAATAGTAATGTGCTCGGCGTCGAGTATAAAGGCCTTGGTGGAGATGACCCCTTTGTCAATGCTGTAGTCGGCCACTCCGCAACTGATATCGTAATACCTCTGGTCTGTCGCTTTTTTCCAGGCCCACCCGGCCACATCCCAAAAAACTAGATCAGCCAGTGGAGCAGCGAGCTTGCCGTTTTGCATGGTTATGTAGATAGTGCCCTGGCTGTTTGCCGCCATTTCGTGGGGGGTTAGCCCGGATGTGCTGAAGGACATCTCAATATTCATCTCCGCCTGGAGTTCTTTTTTGTATTGCTGAATATCCAGAGCCCGCCGGGGATCGATGTGTTCGCCGAAGGCTTTGAAGGTCAGGCGGGGTTGCTCCCGTCCATCAAGCTCAAGATCCATGTCGAGTTTTCCCTTGGCATAGACAAAACGAGCCGGGTTAATCGACAGTACACCTGATTTAATCTCTACCTGGAGCTGAGCGGATTCCGCCAGAAACTGCTCCTTTGCAAAGGATTCCACCTCAATCGCAACATCCACATCGGCCTTTTTCAGCCAGCCCAAGTCTATGGGCTCATGGCTGAATACTGGCTCCTTCTTTGCACGTTTCTTTTTCTTTCCTTCGCCTTTCTTCTCGAACAGTCTGTATACCAGCATCTTTTTTGCTTTGATAGTGCCACTTATCCGAATGGGCGTCGTATCAAAGAATGCGTCGATTTTTGACTCAACCTCGGTTTCCCCTGCAGTGAGCGTACTGTTGAATTCCTTGCCCTTGCCGACTTTTTTTATTTGGCTATCCAGCTGCACCGGACCAATGGCGGGCCATTTACGGTCAAAGAGTGCTCCAATCAGTTGGAGGTCCCGGGCAGCCAGGCTGGTGTTGAGCAGCCAGGTAGAGGGGTCTTTGAAACTATCAAAGCTCCCGTCCACCTTCAGGCTCAACAGTTCCGGCTGCGCGCTTTCGATCTGGAGGGAATCTATACCCAGGGATCCATCACGGTCCGAGATTTTCACCTGACCCGTTAGGGGACCAAGTTCTGGCAGTTTGTCAAAATCGGCAAAGGCCGCAAAGCTACTGCCATCCAGATGCAACTTGGCATCCCCTTGGACCCCCTTCATGGCAAAGAGGTCGTTGATGTAACCGGTGGCCTTCAAGACTGGGTTATCCTTTTCTCCCAGCCGTAACTGGGCGGATTCCACAGAAACTTTTTTCTCCCGGTCGCGGATGTTGGCCAGGGCATACAGAGGGCCCAGTTCCGGGACGTGGTAGCCCAGTTTTTCGGCAAGACCACCGCTACTACTGGAACTGGCCTGCATAGTAAGACTGGTATTCTGGGGCTGCCATTGATTGGCAGCGCTGAACTCACCCAACCTGCCGTCCAGGTTCACCAGCAGAAGGTCTTCCTTACCGGCAGCCATTGACACTTCATCGATGACAATATCTTTATCATCGCCGGATATGTGCGCCTGCGCCTCCAGTGGCCCAATCGGCGGGATTTCATCCTTCAAACTGAATACCCCATTTAATTTACCAATATCATCGGTACTGGCAGTGGCATCCAGTTTGATCTCCCGGATACGCAACTCCGGCAGCAGGGTGACCTGCTCGGCTGAACCTGAGACTGCCACGGTCAGCGGTGCGCTCTCGCCGGTACGGATCTCAAGCTGGTCGATTCGGTGTTGGCCGGAGACCGTGTGCACGTAGACCTCACCGCTGAGTGGACCCAGCTCGGGCAGTTTCTTCCCGACCCAGGGGGAAAGTAATTGGGTAGTTGCACTTTGAACCTGTAGCTTCAGCTCGATAGTCTCAAAGGGATCGGGTCGATCCCAGTCACCAAATGACATCTCCCCCTGGGCACCAATGCTAACACCTTCTTCCCTGCCTCCAGAAAGTTTGATCTGATTAAGCTGCAAGGCCTGGGTGGAACCTTCGATTCTGAAGTTCAAATCCGTGGGACCGAACTCGGCCAGCTCCAACCCCGCCCTTTTGGCCAGAACCGCACCCTCTGCTGCTTGGATGGAAACATCCAGGTTATAGCCTTGGTTGGGGCGGTCCGCCAGGGGAAATTTGGCAATCCCACCGCTGAGGTTTGCCTCTATGGAGTCCTTGTCTTTGGTTTGAATTGCAATGTTTGTCAGCGACGGGTCACCCACGGTGGAGTAAATATCGCACCTGCCGGTAATGGCGCCGAATTCCGGTATTGTCTCAAAAATCAAAAACCGTGCTGCTCTAGTGCTCGGGGCGGCAAATACCAGTTTTGCCTCAATATTTGCCGGCTCCAATGAATCGGCCAGGTCAAAGTTTCCGGACAATGACAGGTCCAATCCTTCTTTTGTTTTGCCATGAAAATCGAAATCCTGGACTGTAAAGTTTGGATAAGCGCCGGAGATCTGCCCCGATACACTGGCATCTTTTATCGCTCCCAAGCTTTCCGGCAGCAGTGGGGTTAGCCAGGCCGGGTCCTCCAGCTTGCCGTTCAGGTTGAACTGCACCCCCTCGAGCTTAAGAAGGTTGGCCATGCTCCCTTGCAGTTCCACGCCGGACTGTTCTGGGCCATAGTAGGCAGCTTTAAGCTCCTCCACAGGCAGCCGGGCAAAAGTCCCCTTTAATTGCCCTTCAATGGTCAATTTGCCCGGGATCTCAACACCCTGGATGGAGGTGACAATCTTTTCACCATCCGGCGTCCATCCCCGCACAGTTGCCTCCACCAGGGGATCGGGCCTGGCAAAATCGACCTGCCCTTCCAGAGAAAGGTCCAACAGAGTGCTTTGCACCCCAACAGAGAAATTCAGGGGCTTACCGCCAGAGTATTGGTCCTCGTCTTTCAGTACAACGTTGACATGGATGTTCTGGCGGGCAAGCGTCACCCGTCCTCCCAGCTTCAGAGTGTTGTCAGACTTGAGCTTGAGGGTTAAATCACCTGCACGGATATCCGGAAACAAGAATGAACCGCCTTTGTGGATGATTTCAACTCTTGAGATCCGGAGATCATGCAATACCGGCGTGAGGGGCAGTGAGGAGCGCTTTGGACCAGGCTCCGGCTTAGCCTGTGGCTTGGTGCTTGCTTCATCTTCCTTGATTTCCACGCGGGTGGGACCGACAATCAAATGTGGTATGTCCAACTGCCCAAGAAACAATCTTGGTAGGCTGATCTGCACCTCCAGCGAACCGGCTGTAACCAAGTACTCTTCACCGGTATCCCCGATTACCAGATCATCAACGCTGAGGGTCGGTGACAAGGTGCGGGTGATATGGACCTCACCCTGGTGCAGGACCCGGAGGTCTGAAGACGATTCCAGCTGTTTTACCAATTGGGCAAAGAGGGTGGCGTCGTCTACCAGGAGATAGAGGGAGATTATTACGAGAAGCACAGCACCAAGCAAGATTAGTGCTGCAGCAAGGATTCGCTTGAATGTTTTCACTAGGGACTAATTATATCCATGCCAGCTGACTGGCTGACCTGTGCTGTTAACGAAAGATATTTTTCCTGTTCGAGCCACCTCGACTCATTTTCATGAAAGGGCTTTATATGAAAAATCGGCGATAAAAGCAACAATGTGGTGAATTCAATTCTAGTTAATTCCCATGATCAAACGGACCAGGTAAGCCAGGAGTGCTGCGGCTGCCAAACCGCCACACCAAAGTACCACAAACCAAAGCCACTGCTGCTGCTTTTTAGTAAGTGGTTTCATGGGATGCTTTTCCTCTGAATATGTAGTAACTGTAGCCTACGTATCCGAGCACCACGGGTAACATAAGGACTGTTCCCACCAAAAGCAAAGATTGGGATTCCGCTACTGCTGCCGCCTGCCAAATGGTTATTTCAAAGGGCACTACATAAGGCCACAGACTGACGGCCAAACCGATATATCCCATAAGAAAAAGTCCAAGGCTCAGTAAGAAAGGCCGATATTCCCTCTCCTTGTGCAAATCACGCCAGATTGTTACAAACATGGCCAGGGTGAGCAAGGGTATTGGTAGGAGCATGAAGAAAGTGGGCGAAGTGAACCACAAGGTTTTAATATCTGCATTGATGTAGGGCATTATCAAACTAACTAAGCCCATGAAAAGAGCAACGTAAAATAGCAAATAGTTGGCGCACTTTCGGGCCCACTCCTGAGTGGTATCCTCGGTTTTCATCACTACCCAGGTGGCACCCAGCAAACCGTAGCCACACACCAGGGCAAACCCGGTCATCACACTGAAACCATTGAGCCAGTCAAAAGGGCCACCGGCAAAGCTCCGGCCATCTACCCGGATCCCCTGCACCAGACCACCAAGAAACATGCCCTGCATAAAGGTCGCAACCAGAGAACCAAAGTGGAACGAATAATCCCACAGTCTCCTGGATTTGCCCGTTGCCTTGAAGCGGAACTCGAAGGCAACCCCCCGGAAAATCAGGCCGAGGAGCATGATGATCACCGGAACGTAGAGAGCCGGCATCAAGACAGCATATGCCAAGGGAAAGGCTGCAAACAAGCCGCCACCGCCAAGGACCAGCCAAGTCTCATTGCCGTCCCAGAAGGGAGCAATTGAGTTCATCATCCGGTCACGGCATTGATCAGATGGAGCAAAAGGAAAGAGAATACCCACACCGAGATCAAATCCATCCAGCAAAACATAAAGGAGGACGGCCGTTGCAATCAGCCCGAACCAGACAATGGGTAAGTTCAAAAAGCCGGCAAAACTAAACATGTTTTTCTCCTCCTTCTCGTACCAGATCACTGACCAGTGGCGGTTCATCTACGCCATGGTCACCGTAGGCTTCTTCTTCGGTAGAGGGACCTTTGGAGATGAGTCGCAAAATGTAATAACTGCCTGCTCCGAATATAAAGACGTAGGTGATGATGAATGCCAGTAAAGATAAAGCGATGTGTGGGCCGGGTACCGGTGAGACTGATTGGGCGGTGCGAATCAGTCCGTAGGCCACATAGGGCTGCCGGCCAATTTCGGTAACGCACCATCCGGCGATGACGGCGATGAAACCTGCTGGTGTCAGAGCCATGCACCACAACTGGAACCAGGGGGTATCAAAAAGTTTTTTGCGATAGTAGAGTATGGCCGCAATCACTCCGGTCAGTATCATCAATACCCCCAGACCCACCATGAGACGAAAAGACCAGAACACCCAGGCCACGGGTGGGCGCTCTTCTTTTGGCCACTCTTTCAGCCCTTTCACCTCACCTTCGAGATCGTGGGTTAGGATCAAACTGGACAACTTGGGA
>JAJDNT010000239.1 GCA_022340515.1 Deltaproteobacteria bacterium | reverse complement strand
AGTTGTGCAGTAATGGAGTAATTGTAATTTTGGATCTCGGATTTCGGATTTAAAAACATGAATGGGAAATCAGAAACTTTATGTAAAGTACACAATCCGCATTCCGCATTCCCAAATCAGCAATCGAGTTGCTCCAGTATTCCAATACTCCAGGTGCACATCCAAAATGACCCGCCTCCGCATTTTGAAATATGCTATCTAAGGACACCATGGAAGCAGTTGTAATTAGTGATCTGCATTTAGAGTCTGTCCACACCTTATCTCACCTCATAACTTTTTTCATCAAAAACTTGCCTGAAGAATGCGATCTTATTCTCAACGGTGACATCATCGACAGCTCCTATCCAAATTTGCCCCGGGAAAATCTGCAAATTCTTGATCTAATTGGGAAGGAATCTTTTCGTAGAAATATTGTTTGGATCCGTGGAAACCACGACGACTGCTCTCTGCTTCGAGATAGAGGGAAAATCCAGTTTAAGCGCATCCACACTGTTGACAACCGTCTGATAATCACCCACGGTAACGAACTCGACAAAACTAAGGCGAAGATTCAACAGCTTTTCAGACCATTCAAGGTGGTCCAGTTTATTCTGGTAAAATCGGGCCGCAAACCAGTGAACGTGGCTCAATTCGCCAGTAAGTTCGAGACCTTTTACCGACTCTATCGAAGGAAGCTTATGCTCGATGCGGTGAAATTCGCCAAAGAAAAAGGCTTCGGAGCCATTGCTTGCGGTCATACTCACCACCCAGAGGATCGTACTGTCCAAGGTGTGCGTTACATCAATACCGGCGCCTGGACTGAATACCCGCCCCACTATCTGATGGTCAATAACAGGGAAATTAAATTGAAGAGTATTTGAAAATCCCCCCACCCGCCTCGCCTGAGTCCGCCTCAGGCGGACGATGGGGGGCCGGGAGGATTTAAAATTTACTCAGATAATTTTCGATGGAGGTAAAGGGAAAATCAGCCAGAAGCTTGATGAGCTGCGATTCGCTGCCCCAGATACCGCCGTACAGGGCAAACTTCTTCGATGGAGGAAGGCCGATAGAGCCCTTATTCCCGCCGAACTCTCTGGGATGAAAATAGAAAAGTGTGGGCAGCTGGCGCCGGTTGAATCCCCGCACCCTGTGTCTAAGTACGGGGTAAGGCAAAAGTCTTAAGCCCCAACTGCCTCCGGCGGGATAGTGGCCAAAGGGAGTCTTTAGGGTCAAGGGCGGTAATTCCCATAAGTATCCTGTCGTTGTTTCTATCTTCCAGGGGATCCTCGGATAGGACTCGTTTCCAATAATCTTTAGGGGAGCCAGGCTGGAGTCATAGACAAAACCCTCCTCAGCCAAAATCTCTAAAGCCCAACTACTGCGATCATTTATCGACCACTGGGGCGCCCGAAAACCAACGGGTCTCTTATCTATCAGCTTTCCGATACAGTCAATTCCCTTGCGCAAAATCTGGCGAAACTCTCGTGGGCTCAGGTTGTAAACTAGTTCATGATCCCAGCCGTGATAGCCAATTTCGTGTCCCATATCATGAATGCGTTTAATTAGCTCAGGGTGGTTATCTGCAATATAGCCGAGTACGAAAAAAGTTGCCTGTGAACTCGCCTGAGCGAACAAAGTCAAAAGTTTCTCCGTATCTGCAACCACGGTGGATGGAAAACTGTTCCACTTTTCCCTAGGCAACAGATTTTCCACCTCGCATATATGAAACCAGTCTTCCAAGTCCACCGTGAGGAGATTCAGCACGCTCATTCCCTTATCGCAAGCAGAGCCTGGTCCATCGTCCGTGGTTCCGCCCCAAGCGGATCCATTGTTCAATCCGTTCAAAACGTTGAAACCTTTGAAATCGTTTAATTCGTTCTATCATCCGGCTTCGCCGGATTCGTTCAAATCGTTCAAGGCTTTAAAAGCCTTTGATTGCCTTTCTCCTGAATTCTGGATTCTGACTTCTGGCTCCTTACTCCATGCTCCATGCCCTCTGCTCTATGCCTCTCCAAATCCGAAATCAAAAATTCCAAAGTGCCTTGTGTTCACTGCGCGCTGCCTGTTGCCAGCTGCCAGCTGGATCTTTACTTTCGCCTTACTTGCATATGTTCCCACAGAGGTCCCTTGAGACCAAAGCGTCGCAGTTTTTCTTGTAGTCTTCTGTCGATATTTACGTTTGACCCCGGTAAAATCCAGTTCTTGTTCTCCTTCACATGCTCGTACAAAATATCGAGGACGAAAGGACGTACTGACTGAGCCAGATAGAAAGTCGGTTTTAACATTGAGTCGTCTTCGATAATCAAATCTACGGGGGAGGCGAAATCCGCAAGTTTTGTACCTGGAAAAAGCCTTATACCCACCATGGCAATTACTGCAGTAGGCGAGACCTCGTCCATGAGAGCAAAGGTTTCTTGGAGGGTTTCCTTGCTTTCCCCCGGACCACCAAAAACCAAGGAGTGGCATGAGGATAGCCCTACTTTGTGGCAGAGTTCCGATGCTCGCCGCACCTCCTCTGTAGTAAATGACTTTCCCAATCTCTTCAAAACCGAGTCGGAGCCGGCGTCAGTGCCAAACTCTACTCCGGTACAACCAGACTCTTTCATTAGAGACAGCAAAGACTCGGTTACAAACTGTGGATTGAGGTAGCAGCTCCACTTCACCTCCAAGTTCCTTTGTAAAATTTCCTTGCATATTGATTGGGCGTGGTGCGGGGGGAAATTGAACACATTATCAACAACGAAAACATTGTCGACACCCTGATCATAAAGGTGCTGGATTTCCTCTCCAACTTGCTTAGGTGATCGCAACCGAATCTCTTTTCCCTCAATCAAAGGGTAAGTACAGTAGACACATGAAAAGCCACAACCTCTCTTGGTTTGGACGTTTCCCATGCCGCCGAAACGAAGGTAAGCTTCATTGGCAAGCTTTTCCCTGCTAGGCATAATGATATCCTGAATGGAAAAACGCTGTGGTGAAATTGCTTGTGAGGATTTGTTGGAATGGGCTGTAATGAGGCCGGGCACCCGATAGATAGACTGGCCACGCTCCAATTGGTCAAGGAAAAGAATAAGAGAAATCTCACCTTCACCCACGATACCATAGTCTGCTTCCAGATCTCTCAATATTTGTCCCGGCATAAGGCTGAATCCCGAGCCCCCCAGAACTATGGGTGCGGTGGTAAGCTTTCGCAAATGTGAAACCACCTTCCGGTAAAAAGGCAGATAGGAATGGGTATTGGGATAGGCCACATTATCTACATTGCGCAAGGAAAGTCCTATTACTTCAGGGCTAAAATTAGCTACAGCCCGCTCCAAAGCTTCTCCGTAGTCCTCAACGAAGCAAAGATCAAGGACCTGGTACTCGTGGGCGCTGAGCTCGAGCGCACCGCCCAAAAAGGCCAGTCCAAGAGGGAAGACTGGGTCGGGTAGCATTTCGGTGTTTGGTGAAATCAGGAGTATGCGCATCAGATCGCCTTTGGGTCACCTGTTTTGCCCTAGCAGGAATGTTGGAATAATGGAATATTGGAATTCTGGCGACTTAAAGCAGATGAAGTCTTTTCTCATTGGTCTAATTCCTCTCGACCCATCATTCCATTATTCCACCTTTCCATCATTCCGGTTGCCTCGCAACAATCGTACAAGCGCTCCCGCCGCCAAAAGTAGAACCTATGGCCATTCCAGCAACAATAGTTTCATCAGTCGCAAGTGCAAATCTTTGAGCTTTACCAAAAGAACCGGTCAGATCGGATCCTCGAACGGTCGGTGGTATAGTTCCCTCGGCCAAGGAAAGTAAAATAGTTGCCACGTTCAGGAGGCCTGCACTACCGAATTCACCGACGAAATAACGAACTGGTAGCCTAGGGATCGCATGCCACCTATAACCAAAAACCTCCTCCAAAGCCTTAGTTTCTCCTTCCTCAAGCTCATCAACCCCATTAGCGGCCAGCCCAATAATACCAATCTCTTCCACTGCGATCTTGGCCTCCTTCAATGCGACCCGCATCCCTTGCGCCATGGCCCCACCATCTCGTTCATAGTGCGCCTGAGCCACGATTCCACTGGTTAGCGTCAGGGACAAAATAGTTCCATAGCTCTTTTTCTCTGCCCTCTCCGCAAACTCCGCCCGCTCCAACACCAAGCAGGTAACCCCTTCGCCGACAATGAATCCTCTACCTGTGGGAAATTGGCTAGGCTGGAGTGTCTCTCGCTCCTTGATGGGCTTCAAAGCACCAACCGAGTCGAGGCTGTGAAATAGGATGTTCGATAGTTCGTCAACACCTCCCACCAGCACAACATCTGCTTTATCCTGCTCCAACAATGCTATTCCGTAAGCCAGGGCACATTCACCAGAGAGATGATTTTGGCAAAAGGTGCTATTGGGACCTTGTATCCCATGATACATGGCGACATGGCTGGCAGGAGCGTTAGGCACCGTATCTGGAAAAAGTATTGGGTCAGCCGCCTGTGGACCATGATCCAAAAGGCTTACAAAAAACGCATCCGTTTGCTCCGTACTACCAAAGGCGGTTCCAAAGACCACTCCGATCCGCTGGCGGTTCAGCTCCGAGATTTCCAAGCCACTGTCATTTATGGCTTCGATGCTCGCGGCAACCGCAAGGCGAGATTGGCGACTTAGTCTGCGATAAAAGCGAGGTTCCATAAAATCCTTGGCATTGAAATTGGGTATCTCAGCCCCAAGATTGCAAACATATTTGCCAGTATCGAAACCCATAATCGGTGCTATACCAGATTTACCCCTAACCAGCTCGTGCCAAAATGTCGATTTTCCAATACCCAGCCCGTTTATGATGCCCAAGCCGGTTATGCTTATTGGTATTCTTGCCATGACTTTTTTAGATTTTATAGATCAGTCCTTGCAAACACCAGGGTGGTGTTGTTACCACCGAAAGCAAAGGAGTTTGACATGGCCACCCCAATGTTGGCCACCCTAGGCTCATTGGGTACATAGTCCAAATCGCAGTCCGGATCAGGTTCCTCATAGTTCAATGTTGGAGGAACTACCCCATGATAAAGGGCCAAAATGGAGGCAATGGCCTCCAGCGCTCCGGCTGCCCCAAGGCAGTGTCCCAAGGCGGACTTCACCGAGCTTATGGGGAGCGAGTGGGATCTTTCCCCGAAAAGCCTTTTGATCGCCAGGGTTTCCACTTTGTCGTTTATCACTGTTCCAGTGCCGTGGGCGTTGATATAATCCACCGCTTCCGCCGGTATGCCAGCAGCGCCAAGTCCATTAAACATGCTTCTCTGCGCTCCTTCCCCTTGTCTATCTGGAGAGGTCATGTGGTAAGCGTCGGCGCAAATGCCATATCCCAGGACCTCGGCATATCCGGATACCCCGTGGGCCGCTGCAAGCCTTTTAGACTCAAGAACCAAGATACTGCCACTCTCACCTAGTACCAATCCCTCCCGATTCCGATCAAAAGGTCGGCAAGTCTTCCGGTCCACCGAACGTAGGGCATTAAAGCCAGAAAAAGTGAGCTCCGAGAGGGACTCAGCTCCTCCCGCAATAACCACGTCAGCCTTTGCTGAGCGAATGAGATCCGCCCCGTAGCCTATGGCGGTAGCGCTGGAAGAACAAGCTGTGGCGATAGTGGAGCGGACTCCGGAAAAACCGTAGAGATTTCCAATAGCATCGGTAAGATTGCAGGCAGGAAAAGGCATAAGCAAAGAAGGTCGGGGACGGGGACGTCTCTCATAGAGCTGGCGGCGGTAATGCTCTGCCTCAAAAACACCGCCGGCACCGGCGCCCATAACAACAGCAACTCGGTCCGGCGGCAGATCGCGCTCCATGATCTTTGCTTCCTTCAGAGCCTCTTGGGCGGCCCACAACCCCAACTTATCACACCGGCCCAAGCGGCGACTTTCATGTAGGGAAAGCCTGGAAGAGAAATCAACATTCCTCACCTGCCCTCCCACACGACTGCGGTAGCCGGATACATCAAAAAGGTCAATCTCGCCAAGTCCACACTTTCCCTGGCTGAGACCATTCCAAAACGCTTCTTTCTGCTCTCCCAGAGCACAGATGATTCCAATGCCAGTTACGATTACCCCGATTTCACCCATACTATCTTATCCCGGTGGTCGACAAACTGCGTAATCCAATCATTAATTGCTCCAGCTTACGCTATGCGCTATGCTCTTTGCGCTAGGCGACAGTCATATGACAAAATTCCTAAGATACCATCCTCGTCTCCAAAAAAGGCTTTTGAGAAATACCATACAGATGAGAAAGGTGTCCGGAAAGGGCCTAAAAGAAGAGCTATTTTGCTCATCCTCGTAATAAATTGTCTTTATGGGGATAGAGGTTACCTGCATTCCCAGCAAACCGGCCTTGAGCAATATTTCTGTCTCGGTATCGTAACGGGTGGTCCACAGTGGAATGGTTTCGAGAACTTCTCTGCGATAGAGCCGAAATCCACTTTGGGTGTCTGTCAGAGGCTGTCCAACCGCCCATGAGATGCAATAGACTCCAATTCTATTGGTCCAATATCTTATCCAGGGCATCCTCTCTGTTTGCACCATTCTAGAGCCGATAACGATCTGTGACCCTGATTTGTCATGCTCCTTAATCAGATTGGGGATTTCCACCGGGTCATGTTGTAGGTCCCCGTCCAGCGTAATGATACCCTCCCAAGGCTTCTGCAGCAGATGCTTGAACCCGCAGCGCAAGGCCCAACCTTTCCCCTGGTTTTTGGCAATTCTGAGAACTTTGGCCCCACTTTCTTTGGCCAGACGGGCAGTGTCATCCTGGGAACCGTCGTCCACTACCAGAATTTCGCCTAAGTGTTTACTAGTCTTACAAACCACCTCCGAGATGGTGCTAGCAAGGTTGTAAGCTGGAATAAGAGCACAAAATCTAAGAGAGACCGCACTGCGATCCACCATTTCAGAACTCCAGGTAAAGGGTCAAAGAAGCCTTTACCACCATTCTATGATCAACAAACCCCCTGGCGTCAAATTTATACAGAGCAGAGAATTGTTTAACCAAACTGGCTGCGAGCAGCAACTCTTCTTCTGCATATACCGGGTGCAAAAATGAACACTCGTCAATGCGGACGAGAAATCCTTGGGCCCGTTGCCGAACCTCTTGGGCTAGCTGAGGATAACGGATACAGAGTGCTGCCAGCTGCCCTAGGGCTTCAATCACCAAAGTGGCTGGAAAAACCGAAACCCCTCCAACTCTACTGATGAATGGATGGTCGGTCATGACCCGAAATGTGCCTTCAACATTATGACCAGATTTCAGGGTGGTAACTTTGTCGACAAAGAGAAAAGGGTATCTGTGGGGCAGCAAGTCCTGAACCTGCTCATGGGAAAGTGACATATCTCTAAAACCGTGATTCGCCAGAAGAATGGGGCCAGGTCTGAGCAATTTTTATTTTAGTCCGGCCAGAAGTATCGGACCATGGACTCAACTCGGTCCTTGATGGTACCGGTGAGTTTGTATATTACGGTGCCATCAAGTTTTTGCAAGACTTGAAGCGTTTCACCCTTGGCCAGTAAGGATCCGCCATTCTGCAACAAAATTTCGAATCGAAATGTCAGAGATGCTGTCTGTGGTTTGAGAAGGTGTGTTTGAATTGTGATGATGTCATTAGTGCGGGCGGGTTTCTTGAATTCGCACTGAGCACTCACCACCGGAGCAATGTATCCTAAAGCGGTGAATTGTTCTGGCAGGAGGGAAAACTTCTCCAATACTTTCATTCGAGCCAGTTCAAACCAAGCAAAGTAGTGACCGTACCAGGTAATGCCCCATTGATCCACCTCGTTGAATCTGACTGTGGTCGTGGTCTCAACCCACCGCATCTGAAGCCTTCTGAGCTGAGCTCTTTTCCAAAATGAAATCTCCTAGGGCGTTGACCGAGGCAAAAGCCCTTCGCCCCACTTCGGCGTCCGGGATCTCAACCTGATATTCCCTCTCGATGGCCACCACCAACTCCAAGGCATCAATAGAGTCGAGGCCAAGGCCTTCACCAAACAAAGGTTCTGCATCAGCAATATCCTCGGGGCTGACATCTTCCAACCGCAGAGTTCGCACTATGAGTTCCTTTAGATTTACGATCAGATTGTTTCGCTCCAGCAGGGGGGTCTGCAATGGTTGTTCCTCCTTGGTTACTTTCCATCCGGAAATCCGAGATTCCCGCATGGAGCTGTCAGCATTCAGCAATCAGCCGTCAGCTTAATATTTTGTATTTATATTTATGTTGCCGATGGCTGAGCGCTGATAACTGAACGCGCTCATCGGAAAACGGCCGTTTTCGGATGAGCACTACTTGGATGATTTTTTCATGATCAGGCCTTGCAAGATTTGCTCCAATTAGCGATTTAGGTCAGACCTCCATCAACGCTTATAACTTGACCGGTAATGTAAGATGCCTCCTCTGAGGCCAAGAATAAAATCGTTCCGCTTACATCTTCCGGTTGGCCAAAATGGCCCAGGGGAATTGACTGCTTGAGTTCGGCCAAGATTTTTTCAGGTAAAGACCGCGTCATATCAGTGTCTATTACCCCGGGTGAAACGGCATTTACCGTGATACCGAGTTTGCCCACCTCTCTTGCCAGAGACTTGGTGAAACTCGCCACTCCCCCTTTGGCGGCGGCGTAATTGGCCTGGCCCTCACGGCCCATGATTCCGCTGGGAGAGACGATGTTGATCATCCGTCCCCACCGTTGCGCTATCATGGGTTTTAGTGCCAGCTTACAACAGGTAAAAGTCCCCTGCAGGTTCACCCGCAGCACCTCATGCCATTCTGCCTCTGACATGAACATTACTAAATTGTCACGCCTTATGCCAGCGTTATTGACCAGAATATCCAGACGACCAAACTGCTCAATAATCCGGTCGAACAAAGCTTTCATCTGGTCAAAGTCAGAGGCATCCGCCTGGTGAACCTTGACCTTGGCAACGCCCAGTTCGTCTTGAAATTTCCGCGCTTGATCTTGATCCTGGGAGTAGGTTACCACAACCTGGGCAGCCTCTTGAAGAAATCTTTTAGCAATGGCGGCACCAATTCCACGAATTCCACCGGTGATGAGAGCAATTTTATCTTTGAATCTCATGAAATCAAACTTTTCGGCACCAGTAAGTTGGTTTACACAAGATAAGCTGACGTTAGAGAAAAGGTAGTGTTGTCTACCAAATTATGCTCCTGGCGTCAAGGCGGACTCTAGTAGTGATTCCTCTTCGCCTTTGCTATAGTAGGAATGCAGGATCTTAGGTGTCAGGTGTCAGGAAAAAGAAAACGAGAGAGTAAATCCTGACACCTGAATACTGAAACCTCACTGGCAAAGCTATTTAACTTCGACCTGACCCATCGAAGATCACACCATTTAAGGAAAAAATAGGTTTCTTAGGTTCGAACGAGCCCATGATTCATTTGACCAGAAAAAATCTGAAGAGAATGCGAGTCTTCGTCACAGACGGGTACTGGCGTAAAACCGTTGCCGCTGTTCGAGCCCTGGGTCGTATAGGATTGCGAGTTACCGTTGGTGAGTCCACTTATTTGGCACCAGGGCTTTTCTCGCGCTACTGTTATCGACGGGTACGCACTCCCTCCCCTGTGTTGCAACCCTCCCAATATTTGGATTTCCTCGAAGACTACCTCACTCACCATCCCCATCAGGTGCTCATGCCCATGGAGGAAGATACCCTTCTCTTGCTCGCTCAACACCGGGAGAGATTTGCCGCCATCACCCGACTGCCTTTTGCCTCCTACGATAGTCTCCTCTTTGCCCGCGACAAGCTCGAGGTGATTAGAAAAGCTACAGCCTTGGGTATACCCACCCCCAAAACCTTTGAGATCACCAACATTGACGAGAGAGAGACGCTTGGCAGGCAGCTGCAATATCCGGTGGTGGTCAAACCAAGGGTTGGATCAGGAAGTGCAGGTGTGCATTATGTCACTGAGCCTTCTCAGCTCTCCCCTGCTCTAGAGCAAGTATTCCTCTCCGGACAATTGCCGCTGATCCAGGAAAGATTGCCTCCTGATGGTGCAGGAATCGGCGCCAGCTTCCTTCTGGACCAAGAGTATAACGTGCGTGCCAGCTTCATTCACAGGCGCATCCGAGAGTATCCGGTAGAGGGTGGTCCAAGCACTCTAAGAGAAAGTATTATCCACGATCAAGCAAGATATGATGGCGCCAGACTAGTGCAAAACTTGCATTTAACCGGCGTTGCTATGGTTGAATTCAAAATAGACAGTCGTGACGGCAAGGCCAAGCTCCTTGAAGTAAATCCACGTTTTTGGGGATCGTTAGCCCTGGCCACCAACGCCGGGGTGAATTTTCCCTACCTCCTTGCCCTAGTGGCTCTAGGATTGGATTTTCCCCCTGTGTTGGACTACAGGTTGGGACATTTGTGCCGCTGGTTGCTGCCAGGAGACATCCTACATTTTCTCAAAAATTCGCAAAGGTGGCATCTGAAGCCCAGTTTTTTCCAGTTTTGCAAGCCCAATTTGACTTATGACATCATTGACTTGCGCGATCCTTTGCCCATCCTGGGGAGCATTCTGGCTTTATTGCCTTTCTATCTAAGTCAGGACTTTGTTCACGTCCGTACCCGGAGAGGAAGCCGAACCTGGAACAAAAAGTAATTGAAAAATACCTGCAGTTAAGCTAAATAGTTAAGACTTCCGACCTCTAGCCCGGACATTTCAACAAAAGGCTTAGAAAGACCGTGAAGGCGGCAGAGGCTAAATGGAGCACCCGGGCGGGATCGGAAGCTCGAAACTTGGTGTTGAATTAATGGGAGATTCGGTTTTATGGCTGCAGCAGCATCTTCATGAGCACAGCCTGCTTTACTTCATAGCTCTCTACGTTGTAGGGGGAAGGCCGGTAGCGATCTTAACCGCCAGTTTTTTCAGACTCAATCTGCTTTTTTTCTTCCCCCTCGTTGTTTTTATGGACATTTTGCAGGTTCCATTTTTTTACTACTTGTACGAACATACATTTACCAGCAAACGTCTCAAGGGACTAAGTAACTATTTTCAGAAAAAAGGTGAGGTAGCCGAAGATCGAGGTATCTTTAAAAGGCTGAAAGCTTTAGGTAGTGTGGGTGTTGTACTCCTTACTATGCTGCCAGTCAAAGGAGGAGGCATGTGGAGCGGCGTGTTTCTGGCCCACATTATAGCCATGCCCAAAAAAAAGAGCTATCCTTGGCTAATTGTCGGCAGCCTCTTGGGCAGCCTCATGTTTATAGGATTAGGCGACGGTCTGATTCGGCTTTACCACCTCATTGCCTGATTGATGATTTCCTTCCCTTACCCCGGCGTCCTGGAGGCTACGGTTCGGGCAGAAGGAGATTATGATAGAGCGGTTCCCTTCTCGACGTCTTAATTTTGTGCTTGCTTCTGAAATCTCAAGTGGTAATAAGAAGAGAGAAAAGGAATCAGGATAGAAATTCACGAGTGAACTGCGGATTCTTGGAGGGAAATCTTGAAGACTAATAGCCATCGGCTGGAGGTTTATGCCATTAACTTGTTAATGGCTTCTCTGGCTAGTATTAATAATGATAAACTCTTCAAGCTCACATATAGATCGGTGGCTAAAATTGCCGAGAAACTAGCGAAGAGGGATTACTATGTTCGCAGAATTCGCTGGATCCGTGACCTCTTCGATCAAGGGCACCCCAGCCTGGAAATTACCAAGAAAATACTAAAATCACTCAATCCCCATCACCGCAAGACCATAATTCAGAGCTATGTAATCAACCAACTCTTGGTGGGAACAAATAAACGTAAGAGCTTTGCTCAAAAGCCTGGAGGTTACTATCCGCCGGGATTCTTGGTCCTCAGCCCAACTATGCGTTGCAACCTTAACTGTTTCGGTTGTTATGCCGGCAGCTACCAGCAAAAGGAAGAATTGAGTTTTCAGACCATAGATCGGATTCTCAACGAGGCCAAGGAAATGGGCATTTATTTCATTACCGTTTCCGGAGGCGAACCATTTTTCCGTCAAGACATTTTCGACGTCTTTCGCAAGCACAATGACATGTCCTTTCTGGTCTACACTCACGGGGGCCTCATTAACGAAAAGATGGTTGAAAAAATTATCTCGGTGGGCAATGTGCTACCTTGCATAAGTATCGAGGGCTACAAAAAATTTACAGATCAGCGGCGGGGAATTGGCCACTTTGAGCGGGTTATGGGTGCCATGGACATGTTGCGACAGGCAGGAGTACTTTTCGGCTATTCTGCCACCCAAACCAGACAGAACCACGACACTATTACCAGTGATGAATTCGTTGATTTTATGATCGACAAGGGGTGTCTCCTCGGCTGCTACTTCATGTATGTTCCAGTGGGAAGGGACCCCAAGACCGAACTTATGCCCACTCCTGCCCAAAGAGACCATCTGCGGGCCTCACTTAGTCGCTGGCGAGATAGTAAACCAATGCTCTTCATAGATTTTTGGAATGATGGTCCCGTAGTAAATGGCTGCATGTCAGGGGGCCGCAAATATGCCCATATCAATTCCAAGGGAGACGTAGAACCTTGCGTTTTCTGCCACTTCGCCACACATAATGTCCACGACACTCCTCTCAAAGAGGCTCTTAATTCGCCGCTTTTTCAGGCGATAAAAGCCAAAATACCTTACGATGACAACTTGTATCGTCCTTGCATGCTGGTTGACCACCCAGAGGTGGGCCGGGAGTTGGCCTTAAAGCATGGCGCTTATTTCACCCACGAGGGGGCGGAGATCATCTTCACTGAACTGGCAGAAAAAATTGACGAGTTTGCTCACTCTTACAAGACCTTTGCTGATCCAGCTTGGCAGAAGCAATCCCAGTTGAAGCAGTCTCTAGGAGATAAGACATGAGGCCACGCCGTTGGATGAGACCAATCTGCGTTATTCTCGTCATTGCCTTGTCTTTCTGGGCTTCCTGTGTGTTAGCTGCTGCCCGCAGCAGGATTGCCGTGGTCGACCTCGAATCGCAGGGAGAAAAGGCTAAATCTGAAGAGCTAGGCAAGGTTGCCGCCCAATGGCTCGCCACCGCCTTCGTCAACCAGGGCCGTTTCGACGTCATTGAGCGGCAAGCTCTAGAGGAGCTGATCCAAGAACAACAATTGGGCTCGAGCGGGCTCATTGATGTGAATACAGCAGCCCAGTTGGGGAGAGTGCTCGGAGCCACATACATAGTAACCGGGGCTGTAATAAGCCACAGACAAGGTATAGATTTAAACGTCAAGATCATTGAGACTGAAAGTGCCACAATCAAAGTTGCTGATCGACTGGCAGCTAACAGCGTTGGCTCCATGTCCAACAAGATCGGACCTTTTGTGGCTCAATTGGTTAGCAAGTTCCCCTTGCGGGGATTCATCATCCATCAAAAGGGTGAGACTTTTATCCTTGATGTGGGAAAATCTGTTGGGGCAAAAGCGGGTATGAAGTTTCAAGTTTACCGGGAGGGCGAGATCATAAAACACCCCGTCTCCGGTGAGATCTTGGGCATCGAAAAGATTGCCACAGGCATGCTCCAGGTGACTGAGGTTCAGGAGAAACTGGCCTTTGCCAGAGTCATCGAGCAAAAAACCAACGAGTCCGTGGCGGTTGGTCAAAATGTGGTTTCCGTAGGGGCAATCAAACCTGGGCCAAGTGGTCCCATTATCGGTGTCCCCTACTCGACTTCCGCTAGCACCGTTCTTCGTTTTTCCGTGGCATGGGGCAGGCAGGGCGATGGCTCAGGAGATTTTTTAAAACCCTTTGGAGTGGCTGCCGATGCCTCGGGCAACATTTATGTGGCGGACACTTACAACAACCGGATACAAGTATTCGACAACTCCGGGACCTTCATGAAAGCCTGGGGGCAAAAGGGAAGCGGCCCCGGCAGTTTGGCTCTGCCCTGGGATGTGGCTGTCGACGGTGAAGGCAATGTTTACGTAGCCGATACCTATAACTATCGAATCGAAAAATTCGACCTTAACGGCGTTTACCAGGGCCAGTGGGGGCAAAAGGGTAGGGGAAGCGGCGATTTCGCCTTTTTGAGTGGGATCTCTGTGGGTCCGGATGGGAATATTTACACGGTGGATGCAAAACTTAACCGGGTGCAAGTTTTTGACAGCCAAGGAAGATTTTTGCGCTCTTGGGGCAGCAAGGGAAAAGGCAGTGCCTCTTTTGTTTCGCCCTTCGGACTCACAGTGGACGGAAGTGGCAATGTTTACGTAGCTGATTCTAAAATGCGAAGAGTCCAGAAGTTTGACTCGCAAGGTCGCTTTCTTGCTGCCTTCACCGACAGACTCACATATCCGGTTGATATTGCCATTGACCAATCATCCGGGAATTTGTTGATACTGGACGCAGCCAGCCACCTGATCTGGGAAATGAGTCCTACCGGACAGAACCTCAGATCCTACGGAGGCCCAGGGAAGAGTTCCGGACAGTTCGTTGAACCTTATGGATTATGCGCTGATGGAGCCAGCAACGTCTTTGTGGCGGACACGGGCAACTGTCGGGTGCAGAAGTTTTCCCATTAAGATTGAACTTACCTGGCTGTCTTGCAAGAAATATGAGTAAAATTACTTGTCGAGCAGGCATCAAATAGCCTGCTTTGTTTTTTTATGGACACTAAAACTGAACAGTCATGACCAAGCCCTTTTTCACCCTTTTAGCAGATCGCATTGTCCAATACCACAGGTTGATTCTTCTGATTGCCTCAGTTTGCACCATCTTATCTATTCTACTCATCACTCAACTTCGCATGGACTCAAGCCTGGATTCTCTCATGCCTGCCAAGGAGAGTGAGGCCAAAAAATTGCTTGCAGATCTGATGGACGCCGGTCCTCAGGACGTGCTTGTGGTGGTTGTGAGTGTGGTTGAACCTGGAGAATTGGAAAGCGCCAAGCAAATCGTCGATGGCTTCGTTGAAGAAATGGCATCCTTTCCTGGTATAGACAACTTGGAAGCCAAGGTTACCACTCAGCAAAGGAAGTTCTTTGCCGAAGTCTTACTGCCCAATGCTGGCCTCTTCCTGTCAGAACAGGAACGGTTTGATTTGCTCGAGCGCTTGAGCGACTCCTCCATTTCCCGTCAAATAAAAGAAAACAAGCGGCTTTTACTGATGCCAATGCAGAGTGGTGTCAGGGACCTAATCCTTAAGGACCCTCTGGGACTGAGACATTTATGGCTTTCCCGCTGGTTTGCCCAGCAGTCATTTGCTGGCCTTGAGCTCGAGGATGGCTACTTGGTGGATAAGACCCGAAGTCATCTTCTGGTCTTCATCAGACCTAAACAATCAGCCCGAGATATCACCTATACCAAGAGACTAATGGCAGCAGCTTCAGCGGCAGGGGAAAAGGCCATCAGCACTTGGCGCAAATCTCACCCCACGGCTGGAGCCGCACCCGAAATCACTTTTGCTGGTGGCTATGCTATTGCCCAGGAGGATGAAGCCTTAACCCGCAGAGACCTGCAAAGCAGCCTGCTCATTTCATTTCTTGGGGTTAACATTTTGTTTTTTCTCGTTTTCCGTAAATTACGTTTCCTCTTTTTAATGCTCTTGCCACTGGCCATGGCTCTCATCTGGACCTTTGGCCTTTTGCAGCTCATCTATGGTCATGTCAACATACTCACCGGCGCTTTTGCTGCTGTATTACTCGGGCTTGGTATCGACTTTGCCATACACCTTCTCAATCTATACGCAGGTGCCAGTCAGAGTCAGGATCATGCCAGGGCCCTACACCTTGCCTTGACTCAAAGTGGTGGAGCCATCCTCATGGGCGGACTGACAACGGCAGCAGCCTTTTTCGCTCTTGGTATTTCCTCTTTCAGAGGGTTCCAGGAACTGGGGATCATCACCGGAATCGGCATCCTTGCCTGCCTAACTGCCATGCTAGTGGTTTTGCCTGCCCTCCTCGCTTGGCAGCAGGGTAACACGGTGCCATCGGCATCTGCCAGGCCCATTCCTAACTTTGGCCTCAATTATCTCATATCGCCTGTGGTAAAACATCCCCGCCGGGTTGTATGCCTCAGCCTCTTTTTACTTGCAGCTTTAGCTATTGCAGCCTTAAACATTTCCTTTGAAGACGATCTAAGAACTTTGCGACCTAAAGAGGCTGGTCGAATGGCGGTGGAAAAAGAGGTGGAGGCCATCATGGGGGGCGCGAGCGGTTATGTTCTCTTGGTAATGGAAGGTAAAGATGATGCAACTCTGCTGAACCGAGCCTGGAAACTTGACAAGGCTTTGGCTAAACTTCAAGATGCAGAGAAGTTGTCTCATTATCGCAGCATCCTCGCCTACTGGCCATCGCCTGAAAATCAGCGGTTAGCACTAGATTTTTATCAGCGTCATGCTAGCCAACTCAACCCCGACCGCATCGAGACCACATTTAAAAAGGCGCTGGAGGAAAACGGCTTTCAGTTCCTCCCCGAGTACACCTCATACTTGAACTGGCTAAGAACACTGGTGCACCCAAAAGGCAGGGTGGATCGAGAGAGCTTCAAAAATGCGAACCTCGAACAGTTGCTGGATACTTTTCTGGTAAATCGAGGTCCAAACCGAAAACTGTTTACTTTTGTCTTCCCTCGGGAAGGTTTATGGGACAAAGATGATCTGGACAGTTTAGACAAAGATATTAAAATGACCGCAAGGGAAAGTGGCCTCGATGGCAGCGAATGGCGACTCGCAGGCTGGCCCATTTTGACGGATCATCTCAAAGGGCTAGTGTGGCACGACCTTGGCGACTCTTTAATTTTAGCGGCAGTGGCTATTGCTCTAGCCTTGCTCTTGGCTTTTCGACACCCCTTTCCTGCGGCACTAGCTGCTGTTCCCCTGATGGGCGGCATAGTGTCCATGTTGGGGTTGATGGCATTGTTGTCAATTCAATTCAACTACGCCAATTTCATTGTCCTGCCGCTGATTGTGGGAATAGGGATAGATGATGGTATCCACATTGTTCATCGCTGGCGCCAAAACTCCAAAGAGAACCTTGCCATGGTCCTCAACCACATTGGTCGCGCCATCGTGCTCACCTCTCTGACCACAATCATCGGCTTCGGTTCTCTAGTCAGTTCTCACTATCCTGGCCTGCGCAGCATCGGCTGGGTTACAGCTTTGGGCATTCTTACCTGCCTTTTCGCCGCTCTTTTTCTTTTGCCTGCGGTCTTAGCCTGGATTGACGACAAGCGCACAGAGCATAGAGCATAGGGCATGGAGTAAGAGGCACAAGGCGCAGGGCGCAAGGCATAAGGTAAAGGAGGGAGAATTCAGGAGTCAGGAGCCAGGAGATATGAAATGGAACTATATTTTTTCCTTGCTGGCTACCGGCTACTGACTACTGGCTACTTAGGTCTTTACGGTTTGAACGACTTCACCGAAGGCGAACGATTGAACGATTTGAACAACTGACAACGGACAAACAATTAAGGATCTGGTCATGAAAGCCACTTATCTTGGTGTCGACGTGGGATCTATTAGTACAAATTTAGTGCTTTTGGATGACAACGGCAGAGTGCTCCACAAGCAATATTTACGTACCCACGGCCAGCCCATGAAGGCGATGCAAACCGGCCTAATGGCGTTGGCTGAGCAAATGGACGGCGAGCTAACTGTTACTGGTGTGGGTACTACCGGCAGTGGCCGTTATCTAGCCGGCATTTTAATAGGTGCCGATGTGATTAAAAACGAGATTACCGCCCATGCCGTGGCAGCTCTTCACCATGAGCCGGAGACCCAGACGGTTATCGAGATTGGTGGCCAGGACTCCAAAAGCATAATTTTGCGAAACTCCACTGTCATCGACTTTGCCATGAACACAGTCTGCGCCGCCGGCACTGGTTCATTTCTGGATCAACAGGCTTATCGCCTGGGAATCCCTATCGAATCCTTTGGAGAACATGCTCTCAAGGCCAAAAAGCCGGTAAAAATTGCCAGCCGTTGCACGGTCTTCGCGGAGTCGGACATGATCCACAAACAACAAATGGGACACAGTGTGGAAGACATCATAGCCGGACTTTGCCAGGCCTTGGTTCGCAATTACTTGAACAATCTGGTCAAGAGCCAGGAACTCCGTCGCCCCATCCTCTTTCAGGGGGGCGTGGCTGCCAATGTGGGCATGCGGTCTGCCTTTGAGCAAGTTCTGGGAAAAGAATTACTAGTCCCCCCGGACTTTGAGGTAATGGGGGCCATCGGTGCTGCACTTTTAGCTAAGGAAGCGGTGAGTTCAATAGAGAAAACCCGCTTCCGTGGTTTTGAAGTTGGGGGGATACCATACGAACTTAGTGGCTTTGAATGTGAGGGGTGTTCCAACGGCTGTGAAGTGATGGAAGTGAAGATTCCTGTGGCCCCAGGTCAGGAACGTTTGGTGCGCTGGGGGGATCGTTGCGGCAAATGGGAAACTGGCGATCTATAAGGTTCTTTTGCGGTTTATCAGATCCACAAAGGCCTCCAACCTGGTTTGCACTCCTCCCGGCGAAGTGTGCTCATCGAAGATGAGAGTGAGGACAGGAATGTTGTAGTCCCTAGACACCTTAGCCAAGATCGTCTGAGCTACCAGCTCCGGCATACAGGTAAAGGGCATGAGGTGAACGATACCGTCAAAACCCCTTTTGGCAAAACTCACTGATTTTCCCACCGATTTTACACTTTCACCTCCACTAGGTTCAGAAAGGTATGGTCTGGCCTGACGGAGGGACCACTTGTACTGGTTTCGTCGGAAAAGCTTAAACCGATAACGGTCATTTAGCCAGTCACTGAGCCAAAGGCCACGATGCACCTCAACTCCCATCTCACCCAGCCTTTCCTCCACATTCATATTGGCATAATGCTCCAGCACCATAAAAATCTCACCCACAATTCCCACTCGGAGAATCGACCGCTTACGGTGGCAGGCCACTGTACTCAGTACCTGACGCACTTTCCTTTTTGCAGACCAAAGGTCACGGAATCGACTTGTCTCCTCAATGATTTTGAGACAGCGACGCAGGGCCCGGTCAGTGGCATGTTTCTCAACCTCCCTAGGCCGCAACCAGTGGGAACGACGTAAAGCCCAGTCCACCAGGGCAAGGCGATGAAGAATGAAGAAAAAGACTTTGTAGGAATCCCACTTGGTATTGAGGCCGGCGATCCTCTTTACCATGTCCAACATGTCTCGGAGACTGTCCGGATCATCCGCACGACCCATCCTGAACTCGTAGCCCAGATCTCTTAGGATCTGTTCCTGGATCACGCTGTAGTAGCCAAAACGGCAGGGGCCAAAGCCGCCAGGCATCATAATATCGGTAGCGCCTTGATTTAACGCCTGGATCATATTACCAAGGTTCAGTTTAAATGGCAGACAGGCGCATTCAGGAGAATAGCGCGTACCCAGCATCAAGGCTTCTTTATTGGGACGGGGTGGCATGGTAATGTGGACACCCAGATTTCTGAACACTTGTTCGAAACCCACGTGGAGATGTCCCATGTGCGGTATGGTTAGATGCATTTTTTCGGCTTTAGGATTTTTTACAATCCCGCCCGTCGGATGCAAACCTTCTCTCTTCCCCCACCCTTTCCATCCCGAGTTCCCATTCTTTTTCCTCTGGTCCATCATGTCCAGAAATGCCTCTACTCGGGTATTTAACCCACCATCGGCGGTGTGCTCATCCATGACCAGGCTAAGAATGGGTTTGTCTGAGTGTTTGCTGACGAAATATTCCACCAGGGCGTTGGTGAAGGAATCTTGGCCACAGCCAAAGCTGGAAACATTGATGATGCCATCCACATCTTCATCTCTCATGTAGTGCAAAGCCGCGGCCACCAGCTCCCTTCCCAATTGCCAGTAGACTTTTTTCGACAGTCTCTCACTCTCTTTTTCTATGACCTCCTTGGGCAGGGATTCCGGGGTAACAATCTCAACAGCCTGCCGCTGAAGCAAATTTAGCAGGTCATGACTGAGGGCACTATCAAAGGAGATGTAAGGTCGACCAATAACTGCTACCCGGTATCGAGGCGCAAATTCAGAGTTGCCGTTTTTTTGAGCAAAGGCTCTGTCCCACGGTTTTAAAGCTTCATCCAGGGGATATCTTAGCAACCTTTGCTCGTATTTCCCTTGAGCTTCCCAGGCAGCCTCCCAGGCAATCCCCACCTGTGATCTGCTGCGGTTAAAATGAAGTCCTAACTCGAAACATGCCTCGGCAAATCCCTCCGGCTTTGGAAGTTTAGCATTTACCCGTGGGGTCAGAAGGTTAGGCAGATCGCTAAAGACATTCCGGGCCATATCAGTCAATCCCAGGATCTTGGGACACATGTAAGCATCGGGACTTACGCTGATAAGCCGCGGCAGTAGGAGATAGTCCACCTGATCTTTTAATCTGTAAACATGCTCGAGAAAGACTTTTACAGGCAGGCAAAGATCGCTGCGGGTGAGACTTTGAGCTGTCTCGAAACTGGACCTTTTGGTCGGTTCTGAGACCAGGACCTGGATCCCCAGGTGAGAGAAAAACGTTGCCCACAGAGGTTGGTATTTGAAATAGAGAAGACCCCGGGGTATGCCAACGACCGGCGCCCCAGGGGCAGACTGAATTTTAGAAGCTCTATGCCCCTCGAAATCGCAGCCAAATTGTGAATTCTCTGATAAAGTCAACTGCACTCGCTCCAGGTGTCTAATCGTAATTATTTACTTTACCCTATTTAGTCCTCCAATCACCAAGCTCTGTGAAAAGTTGAATTTCCTTACTGACCTGCGGTTTCAGAAGCTACTCCTGATGGTGCAGCTTTCAACTTCCGGTCAATGATCACTGTCCATTTCTTCTTAGCCTCTCCAACCCGAATCGTACGATAGTTTCCTTTGCTCTCTTGATACCAAACCCAATATTTGTTGAGGAGTTCCTGCTCGGTATAATAGCCTTCTTTCCTGATCTCGAGCAAGCAAGGCCAATTGGAATCCCAGGTAAACTCCGCTGGCGTTCTTCCTTTTTCAATTCCATCCACATAGTATGTAGCCCCTGGTGGATCAGTGTTGAGACGAATAATACCTTCCCTGCCAACACAGCCAAAAGAGCTCAAGAGTAAAAATTAACCCAGCAAAGTGATTAAAGTGAACCTGGACATTTCTACCTCACTCAGTTCTGGTTAGGGCCACAATAAAACCATTCTCTTCTAAACCACGATGGTTGCGTTTTGGTTGGAAGTCAGCTTCGGGCCAAGGTAGTTTTGCTCACCCCAGGCAAGAGCAGACGATCACGGGTTACTCTGGCCAACTGCTCACCAAAACTGCCAAAGAGCCATGCCGCCAGGAGGGCACCCTTGTTGGCTGGCTTGGTCCAGCCACAGACTGTGGTGCGAATCTTATGGAAGTCCAGTTGATCAAGGATTTTATATATAGTCACTGGCGAAAAGTCAAACAAATGAGAGGGGGCCTGATATAGTTTCATCCTCTTTGCCCAGGGCCTGAACATTCTGGCAATGGGGGCGGTATGCGGCCACCTTAGCAGCAACAACCCACCGACCCTGAGCAACCGATGCACCTCCCTGAGCACAACCAGTGGGTTCTGCAAGTGCTCGATCACATAAAATAGCGTGATAACATCGTAGCAATTATCTTGCCAGTCGGGTCTGGGCAAGGGATTTTTTGACACATTTAGCCCTAACTTCTCTCGGGCGTAGTTTAAGCCGGTGGCTGAAATTTCAATTCCCTCCACTTGCCAGCCCCGCCGAGCCATCTCCTCCAGGAAGAAGCCATAACCGCAGCCAATGTCCAGTAATCGTCCCGGAACGGGGATCTCATTTTGAATGAGCCCAGCGCTCTTGGCGAAAACCTGGGCCATAAGTTTATGCCAACTTTCAATCCCCCAGTCATCGGCAGGTAGGTAATCCTGATAGTGATTGTGGAGAAATCCCTTCGAAGGTTGTGGATCGAGAAAGATGAGACTGCAGTCGAGACAGCGCAGGTATTGCCACTCGCCCTCACGAATAAAAGGTCGGAACTTACTTCCTCGGCAAAGAAGACAGGAGGTCACAGCTGTCCTCCTCTCGCGGCCCCCCCATAAAGGGGGGTAAGAGTCCTTCCTCACATTCCCGTTTCAGGTTCAGCAGGGTGACTTCTGTGAGGGTGTTGTGCCTTTTCTCTCCCTGCTTCAGCAGCCACACCAATCGATAAAAGAAATTGGAAATATTGTAGACCAAGGTATGGCTCACCCTGGTGCACTTTCCCTTAGCTTTGAGTTCCCATACCTCATAACCCCCCTGGAAGGGCCCGTTTTGGAACTGTAGTGCCAAGAGACGATCTTTGTCTATTCGCACCACCTGTGAATCCCAGGTGAGCTTTATCTTATAGATGGTTTCGGCTTTAATGGAAGTGCCAACTTGGTAAGGACCGGGGGTTATCTTTCTGAGTTGAACTCGATCGGTGGGAGTCAAAGTTACGAACCGATCAAAATCGGTAAGGACATGGAAGACGCGAGAAGGTGGGGCCTGGATGAGAATATGGTGTTCATTTACCTGTCCCCTATAGTTGAGAAACTCGAGTCTCTCTGGAACAGCTGGAGGAGTAGCACAGCCAGTTAAGACCAAAGCCATTAGAGCTAAAAGGAATATTGATCGAGAACCGCTCAGTGAAAGCATGCAGAGTCGCGCATTCGGTTGAAGTATTAAAGACTACAAATTTTAGATTTTAGACTGCAGATTTTAGATTGGAGTATACGACTTGCCACTATCAATCTGCAATCTTAACCCGACGGGGTCAATCTTAAATTTTCTTATTTCCTCGCAGCATTTTGAACAGGCACGATCTAAAGGCCAAGTTGTCGGGAAGAAAAAACTGAGGATTTGTTCTGGCTCGGGCCAGCCGCAACACTATTGATTTCATTGAAAGGGCTCTCTTGTAAAGCCAAACAAATCCCTCTTCGAGCTGCTCGACAGTCATTTTCCTGGGACGGAAGACAACATGAGCAGTGTCATACCTCTCCCAATCCTTATGCAGCAGTCGGCCCTCACTTTCCATCTTCTCAAAAAGCCGGGTACCCGGGTAGGGCGTTAGAATACTGAAATATACACTGTCAAAGTTAGATCTATTAATGAATCTCGCCATTTTGGGGAATACCAAGATATCATCGTTGTCAAAGCCAATAATAAATGTGGCCTTTACCCCTATGCCATAACGGTGCAAATTGGCCACGGCCTCCAAATATTCGGCCGGTTTGTTTATCCGTTTCCCACACTCAGCCAGAGTATCCTCAGAAAGGCTCTCCATACCTATTAGTAGCCCGAGACATCTGGTTTCGGACATCAACTTTAGGAGTTCATCATCCTTTGCAACCGAAATCGAAGCCTGGCCTAGCCACTGAATGTTATAGGACTTCAGCATTTTCAACAGCGCCATGCAGTGTTTCCTATTGGCAACTATATTATCATCAACAAAAAATATAAGGTTCTTGAGGGCGAAGATTTTATCCACCGGCCTCACCCTTGCCACCATCTCCTCAACAAGATGGATGGGTTTGATGCGGTATTTGGCCCCGTAAAACTGAGTGACCGCGCAGAAGTTGCAATTGATTGGACATCCCCTGGTAGTTTCGATGAAGTCAACAGGGCTATACAGGGTCTTGTCGATAATATCCCATCGGGGAGGCAGCGACTCACCCAGATCCAATAATTTATCGGCCCGGTAAACCTCCTTGAGTTCCCCCCGCTTGAAGTCTTCCACCATCTGGGGCCAAACTTTTTCACCTTCTCCAATCGCCACGGCATCGCAATGCTCTAAAGCCTCCTCTGGAAGGGCCGAGACATGCATGCCGCCCATTACCACAGTCTTCCCCCGCCGTTTGAACTCATCGGCTACCTCATATGCTCTGGTAGCGAGAGGAGTCATTACCGAGATCCCAATTAGATCGGCATCATCGGTGAAATCTACCGGACTAATGCGCTCGTCAACCATTTTGACTTCACAGTCCGGCGGCGTATGGGCAGCAACGGTAGGCAGGCCCAGAAAGGGCAGTTTGAAGAAAAAGTCCGCCCCCAGAATCTTCTTGAGTCCTATGGGTGAGATCAGCAATATTTTCAATGACATTTTCACATTCCACTGTAGAGATAGATAGTGAGCCTCGGTATTATAGTTGAAATCATCGCGGTAAGAAAGAGTCTGGTGACTCTTTGGTATGGCCAGGGCCACTTTCCGCCTGCGGCGGAGTGGGGGACCCCATCACCCACAACTCTCTAAGAGCTGAATCTACAGCCACAGGCAAACGTTATTGGAGAAATTCCTGAAGAAATAACCTTAATATGGTCTAATTATTACTTATAGCGAGAGCGATGTTGACAGAGAAAATAGTTTCCACTATCTAGGGAGACGGTGAAAGCCCATGCGTGAACATTTCCTAGATAAACCATTTTTGTATAGGCAAGCTCTGAAGACCGTCAGTTTACTGCCTGCAGCTGTTACCTATGGTTTGGCAAGATTGGTTGCCGCGCTTGCCTATCTTTTTTCGCCTCGAGACCGGCGGCATGTTTCGCACAATTTTGACCTTATCTTTAACGGCTACAACCCACCAGCTAATAGAAAGTTGCTCCTGTGGAGATTCTTCCAGAACTACGGAATCTACGTTGTCGATTTTTTTCGTCTTCTGAACATGACTTTGGAAGAAAGCCAGGCATTTGCTCAACTTTACCAGGGGCACCACCATATCGATGCAGCCTTGCAGAGAGGGAGAGGGGCGGTGCTCCTCACTGCTCATCTGGGCCATTGGGAAATTGGAGGCCTGGGACTTCGGGCCATGGGCTATCCGGTCAACGTTGTGGCCTTAAAGCACAACACCACATTTACCAACGCTCTGATCAATGTGATGAGAATGCGTCATGGCATAAGGATCATCGAAGTAGAGGAGTCAGCATACGGCGCCATTGATTTGGTTAAGGCTCTGAATCGAAATGAGGTTGTGGCTGTTTTGGGTGACAGGGTTTTTGCTACCGATAGAGCAGAGGTTACAACTTTTTTCAATCGTCCAGTGCGGCTGCCAGTTGGCCCGGTGCTGTTGGCAATGGCCGCTCGTGCACCGATTCTGCCTGCCTTTTCCGTCATGGAGGCTCCGGGACGCTATCGTGGTGTCGTCGAACCCCCCTTGGATTTAAAATACGGCCCTGACCGTAAAAAGGCACTGCAACACAACTTGCGGCAGGTTGCCACGGTTTTTGAACAATACATCCGCCGCTATCCGGACCAGTGGTACATAGTGGAGCCACTATGAGAATTGCGGATTGCGGATTGCGGATTGCGAATTGAAAATGACCAGATTTTTGAAACTACTGCTCCATCTAGGACTTATTCTGGGTGGTATGAGTGCCCTTACCTCTCAGCAGGTAAAGGCTGGAACCCATCTGACTGTGGCAGAAGTTCTGGATCATCTCCAGGCCAAAGCCAAGACAATAAAGACTCTCAAAGGTTCTTTTGAACAACGGAAATACTCCCGGCTTCTGGTAAGACCCATGGAGTCGGAAGGTGAGCTGTTTTGGCAGCCCCCTGGTCGCTTGCGCTGGGAAGTGGTTCGACCTGCCCCTCTTACCCTAGTGGTTAGGGAAGATAAAATCCTCCTACTTTACCCAGACCTCAAGAAAGTGACTCTTTACCGCGGCCCGTCGGGGGTAGGGTTTTTGGACCGAATCACCGGTGCGACCGATAATCCGCAAGCTTTCAAGCGTCAATATGAGATAGAGGTCACAGTGGTCTCCCGCGGGGACAATCGAAGATGGATAAAGATGGACCTGGAACCAAAATCTGCCAAGAGTGCACGATATTTCAAACGGCTGGAAGTTAAAATAGATCCCGAAACCTGGCTACCAAATGAGATCGCTATTTTAGAGGGTAATGATGACTGGACTCTCATTTATCTGTCAAACCTCATAGAAAACTCTGGCTTTTCAGACGACCTATTTAGCGTTGAACCGCCGGAAGGTTTCCAGGTACAGAGTTATTAGTCCGGGAGACGGCCATGAACGGCTGCTGCTTTTTGTTTCCAGGCCAGGGGGCCCAATATGTGGGCATGGGTCGTGACCTGGTCGAAAGATTCCCTGAGAGTGAGGACCTGCTCAAGCGAGCGGAGCGTCATCTCGAATTGCCCCTGGGAGAGATCATGTTTTCCGGTCCTGAGGAAAGACTCAACAAGGATCTAAACGCCCAGCTGGCAGTCTATACCATAAGCTGCATGGTGGCCGATCTTTTGGCCAATAGATCCGTCAGGGCAGCAGCGCTCGCACCTTATAGCTCGGGCATTTATGGAGCCGCCTACGCTGCCGGAGTTGTGGGCTTTGAAACTGGTCTCACCCTCATCGTGGAGGCCGAGCGCTGTATAAACGAGGCCAACAGCCAGGGTGGCATGGGGGTTGTACTCGGACTGTCACTTTCAGAGGTGGAGGAATTGTGCCGCCAGGTGAAAGGACGAGTCGAAGTCAGCATAGTGAATACTCGACACCAAATAATCGTCTCGGGCGAACGGTGGGCTGTAGATCAGCTGTTGAAACTGGCAGCGGACTCAGAAGCCCTAAAGACCGACCTTCTCCCTGCAGCAGCACCCTATCACTGTAGCCTCCTTACCCCGGCCGATCACTGCCTGGCCAAAAAGATTAACAACACCTCAATGAATGAGCCCCATACTCCTATCCTCTCTTATATCAGCCAAAAACCTTTAGTTAAAGCAGCCGAGGTGGCCCAGTTGCTCTCCAATCAACTTCGCAGTCAAGTTCAGTGGGTAGGAGTGGTTGAGGAATTGGTCCGGCAGAATCTGGCACCCATGGTTGAAATCGGCCCCGGCCAGATGCTTGGTCGCTCGGTCCGGTGGATTTACCGCCAGGCAGAGGTGCTTTCCACCAATACATGCTTGGATCTGGAAAAAACCGTCAGAAGCCTGCAAGAATCGAACTGACCCGGTCATATAAAAATGGAAAGACTAATGTCCCCTCATAGACTCTGGCTATTTATATTACTTTTGGCTCTGTTTTCCTGTACTCGTGAACGAATGACCGTCACAGGCGCCGAGGGCTTGTACGGCAAGAATAAAGTGCACGATACCGATTACCTCTGGAAGGAGATTCGAGGCGACGGCTTTCGGGTTATTTATCCGGACCAATTGAGAGGACGAGCCCTCGATGTGGCCCGCATTTATGGAACCCACCTTGAACGTATAAGCCAAGATCTGGATATTTCCTTTAAGGAAACTATCCCCGTCTTTATTTACCCTTCCCAGAAGGAGTATGAAGCCACCAATATTGTCACTGGGCTAGTAAGGGGGAGCGGCGGCTTCACTGAATTTTTCAAAGAAAGGGTTGCATTTCCGGTTCATAGCAATGACAAATATTTGCAGCGGTTGGCTCTCCATGAAATCACCCACGCTGTCCAACTCAAATACCTCCTCGATGGCCCCTACCGCTCACTGCAGATCATACTCACTGGTGTGCTCTCACCTCTGTGGTTCATGGAAGGTGTTGCTGAATATGAATCTGAGGCTTGGGACTCCACCACCGCCATGTACGTTAGGGATGCGGTCATGGATCATAGACTTATTCCTCTTAACCAACTGCGGGGCTTCAGCCATTTGCCCCCACACCAGATCCGCCTAGCGTACTACCAGAGTGATCTTTTCATCCAGTTTTTGGTTGAAACCTATGGCCCAGAGACCATCCCCCGTCTACTCCGATTGATAAAAAACAAGCTTAACCTGCGCAGCGCACTCTATGAGATTACCGGCAAAGATCCCTACCAGCTGGAGTGGGCCTGGCGAGAGTATGCCAGCAAACGGCTCTGGGCAAGGGGAGAAGGATGGCAAGACCCATTTCACCAGGCCCGGCTTCTCACCGCCAATAAAGGGTGGAACCTTTTTCCTGCCTATAGTCCCGACGGTAGCAAGGTTGCTTTCTTATCCGACTGGGAAAACGAATCATTCGACTTTTCCCTTTACCTACTGGAACTGTCAAGCGGCCGGCTCACTAGACTGCAAAAACGGTATTTGTACCCTGCTCCTTTGAACTGGTCTCACGACGGCACGCGCTTAGTTTTTGTTAGTGACAAAGACAATCGCAGTGATCTTTTCCTTTACGATTTAAACCGTAAAAAGGCAAACCTCATCAAGCAGGACCTGAGGGTCAACAGCTTTCCAGCTTTTCTCCCAGGAGATGCGGAAGTGGGATTTGTAGCAACAGTTGACGGTTTTGCCGATATTTATAAAATCAATCTTGAGAAAGGCGAGCTCACACCCTTGACCCAGACGCCAAACGATGAAGCCTACCCTCATTGGTCTGCAGATGGCAAATTCTTAGTTTTCTCCAGGGAGTACCAAATGCAATTCGACCTGGTACTCAAAGATCTTTTTAGCGGCGAAGAAACCCGCCTTACCGACACGGCTCAAGATGAAATATGGCCCCTATTCCTGCCTGAGGCCAAGGCAATCCTCTTCGTCTCCGACGAGACTGGCATCTTCAATCTTCACCTCCTGGACCTGCGAAGCGGTGCCACGAAACCTTTGTCCAAAGTTATAGGTGGAATATTCTCACCCCGGGTCAGCTCGGATGGGCAACGTTTGCTCTTCAGTTATTTTCGCCACGGCCAATATCAGATTTTTGAAAACGCTATGTTGCCATGGGAGTCTGGAGTCGCTGATGGTAGCAGGCCCTGATGGTTGTCGGGCAAAAACTGGCAAGATTAAAATGTGGAAGCCATTTGGGCGCCCCAGCGTGTTGTTTTTTATACTTGTGTCCTTCTGTCTTTTTTTCTTAACTTTACCCTGCCTAGGGGAAACTTATAAAGAGCAAGACTATCGTGACAGCTTTTCCACTGACTACTTTTTTCCTTACCTCGACTACAACGAAAAAGATGGTGTCATTGCCGGTATAGATTGGCAGGCGAGCAATTACACCGGAGACCATGTCCTTAGCTTCCGGGGCGGCATGGGGACAGAAAGTGGTAAGGAGCAATTACAGGCAGGCTACACTTACCTCGGCTGGTATCCCGCTGTTGGCATAAATCTCTTCGATAAGAACACCTTCTTCGGTGACTTAAAAGACACAGGTAATGACAAGGATGACTGGCGCCGGGAGGTGGGTGGCAGTCTTACTTTCAGCTTTCCTTTTGACTTGTATCATAGGATAGTTCCCGGCTATGAAATTGCATGGGTGGATTTGCCCGATGAGTGGGAGCGACTAAACGGTTTCACCCTCAGTTTGGTTCGTGATACGGCCGATTACTACCTTATGGAGATTATTTCCGGCAGCCAGGTGAATCTCACTGCAAAATATGGTAATGAGGCCGTGGGAAGTGAGAGCACCTATCAAAGTTATACCGGTGACCTTCGGCTTTACAACAATCTGGACCTGGACGAGTACTTTGGAGCCGGCCAACGGTTGATAATATCATTGCGGCTTCACGGTGGGGTGAAAAAGGATGATCCCAGATTGTTCGTCTTGGGGGGCGAGGCTAGTCTGCGAGGCTACGACTTCAACGAGTTTTCTGGCGAGAAACTGTGGGCTGCCAGTCTGGAAATGCGCTATCCTTTCCTGGTTATAGACCGGACCACCACCCCTTGGGATCTCTTTCACTTCCAGCAACTCCTCGGTGTGGTCTTTGCGGACAGTGGTCAAATCTGGCGAGACTATGATGATAGTAAATCTATTTCCGGAGCGGAAGTTGGCGTGGGTGGTGGTATCCGACTACAAATGTTTGTATTTGGCAAAATCCCCTTTGAGGTGGGTCTTGACCTAGGGCAGAGTGTAACTGACCGTGATCGAGACCCAAAACTCTATTTGATTTTGAGGCTGGGATTTTAGTGGGTAAAGATAAAAGCAAAATCTTAGGGTTAAATATTCTGAACGGTTATTTCCTGTAATCCCTGTCTTTGGATATATAGTGGGAATGGAGTAAGAAGCCTATGACACCTCATTGTTGGCAGACACTAAAGTTCAGTGCGGTTCTGCCTCTTGTGATAATCGTCTGTTTGCTGCTTATTACGCTCAGTGCCGAGAGAACCACAGCCGGAGAGAAGGGTCCCAAGATAATCGTTCTTGAATTCCACGGCCTCAGACGAGAAATTCTGGAAGAGAGCCTTGATGATTTGCCCAATTTTCGGGAAATTATTAAAGGGGGCAATAACGACCAGAGCTATGTATATCTACCCCAAGTTTTTACCACCATTCCTGCTGCCTCACAGCCAGCTGTAACCTCCATGTACACAGGACTTTATCCTAAGCGCACCGGAGTGGTTTCTACAATTTGGTTTGACCGCACCACCTATCAGATCCGCACCCTCATCTCCTATTCCCAAGACCGGATCAACAACATTTTAAAGGCTGGCGGTGTCAAGTCATTGTTTGACTACGTTGGCGAATCTGGTAAACGATCCATGACTGCTATGCTCATGCTAACTAAAGGGGCTGATTGGTCGATCAAATCGGGCACGTTTTTTTGGGGTAATGCCTCTCTGCTAAATCGTTTTCGCCACGGTAAATGGTTTCCTAACAGCCAATACGTAGACAACAAAACCCTGGACGGTTTTCTCACTGGCCATGTATCAGCGTACAGGAGAAGTCTTGAAGGTATCTATAAATACCACCATATAGTCCCTGATGTGAGTGTAGTACAACTGTTGGGTACCGATCTGTTTTCACACTTTCCCGTAGGTGATTTTAAAGAACGGCAAGCTTCCATGGCGGAAATCCAAAAGCATTACGCTAAAACCGTATTGGATCCCCTCATGGGCAGGCTGATCCAGAAGCTTAAAGAACTCGGGATTTATCAGGATATCATCTTTGTCCTGGCCTCTGAGCACGGCTCTCTCCGCATCAAAAAGCACATACCGGAGGAAACCTTGCGCCGCAGTCTCAAAGGCCACTTCAAGCTGCCCCGCTGGGGAAGAGGCAATAGTCGGGCCGATGCTATCATCATGCTAGGGGCTTGCACCAAAGAAGTGTACCTGAAGAACCGGCAAACGGGCAAATGGATGGATCCACCCCGATTGTTGGCAGATATCAAACCGGCGGTTGATCTCATCCTGGCCAACCCGGAGGTTAAGACCTCTATGAAGGCAATGGTTATCCGCCAGTATCCTGGGGAACGGCACGAGGGTCTGGGAGAGAGTGATCAGTGGTGGCTCTTTGACTGGCGAGGATATCAGGCGGCAGGCGGCGACGATGTTGCCTTCCGGCTGGCCTTGCGGCCTCTGAGTGAGCTGGCAGACCACTTCGAATTGGGTGACTATCTGGTTCAGGGGCTCAGAAAACAATACACCAGGGAGACAGCCCCTGACATAAAGCTGATTAACAAAAAAGGATACTATTTCGAGCGTGACTTTGACAAGTATGGACATCACGGCAGTTATTATCCCGACGATTGCATCGTCTCCTTCTGGCTGGCAGGACCAGGGCTGGCATCAGTAATCCCCGGCCAGCATGTTCACCATGCCCCAGCTTCAACCTTGGATCTGGTACCCATGGTAGCTTACCTGTTGGGAATACCCATACCAGAAGGGCTAGACGGATCTAATCCACTGGCAAATTTGCCAACTGGTTCAGAATAGATCACAATTCTAACTAGGCACTAAGGACTAGGCAGGTCTGGTAATTTCGAATTTCGAAATGTTTGAACTCTATGCTCTATGCCCTCTGCTCTATGCCTTATCACGGGCAACTGACCAGATGGCGCCATCGTTGGTTTGACATAAGGGCTTAGCGTTCCTATAATCTGCAGCCAATCTCTTAATTGCTACTATCAGCCCGGATTCATGAAATATCCGGGCCAGAAAAGGAGACCAAGTCATGGGCAACAGGATACGGTTTTTTGCCTTAGCCTTTATTATGTCACTTCTCGTTGGAGTTACGAATCTTTCGGCCCAGTCCATCACTTGGGCGGAACTTCCTTTACTCGACTGGGAACGAAACATTCTCCAGGCCTTCGACAGAAACAATTACGACAAAGTTATCGATTCGGCGCAAAATCAAGCAAATGATCCCAACAACAATGCTTTTCTCTTCATTTACTATGGCCATGCCCAAAAATACTATTTGGAGCGCAATAGAGACTCGGCCGTTTACTACAAACAGCAATATCACATAACCCTCAATCGACTTTCAGGGGCGAATTTGGCCGTGCTGACAAGATTGATTGCCATGCCCCAGACTTCTTGGAACAAGAAAGTTAACAAGCAGTTTTTGGATGCAGCATTCGAAAAAGCGGCCACCATGGAGTATCTCGGCTCCATCCTTTTCTATCTGGAAAGCCCGAACCCGGATGTGGCCAACGGTGCAATTGGAGGACTGCAAGCCATTTTACAGCAAAAGCGTAACATCGTCTTGAACGGCGGCACCTTGAGCAGTTCTGACCGCGCTTGGATGAGCGACAATCGCCTATTGCAGCTGTTGGTCCAAAAGGCAGGCGAAACCTCCAGCCCCGCAACCGGTTTCCTCTCAAAAATTCCAGCCTTCGCCCGGAAAAAGATACTGGGCGGTGCCCCTGCTTGCCTAGCCCTCATTGAAGACCCGGCCTTGCCCATGTTACGCCAGGCTGCCACCATGGGTAATGCCAACGCAGCTGCTGTAATCCAACTAATTCAAGATGCCAGGGGCGCCCGTCTTGCCAAGTATCCCAATAGTACATGGTACAGTGCCACGGGGCCCTAGGAGTCCCAAAACCACCGTCCAATTTACTTATCAGGACTGAAATCAGCTGCTTATGGAGTATTCCTGATCACCATCAAGGTATTAGATGCAAGGCGCCGAGGAGCGACGACTGAACCGTATGAGGCAATACGCCGCAAGGAGGAGCGATCGAAGGCAACGCCGCCCTTCGACTTGGCTCAGGGCCGTGAGCCTGTCGAACGGCAGATGATGCCTTGCTGGTGATCAGGGGAGTTAGATAATACTTTTCATTTTTGCCTGAAAATGTTATAAAATAGCCTTGACAATCTGTTGTAATAATTCATTGATTTCGGTCTGAGCTGAATTATCCTCCTGGCAGGGCTTAAACCATAGCGATTTTCCTGTGGAGGATACCAATCAGACCCAGACGAGGAGGCAGTGGAATTAATGCCTACGCCCGCTAAGGAGTTACAGAAAGAGCTCAGATACGGTAACGTAACTGCCCATCGATACTTTGACTGTCCCCACTACCAGAAGTGTTTAGAGGAGGCAGTCAAGAAATACTGGGTGAGCTTTTCATGCCGCAACTGCCCAGAATTTAAAGAGTATAAAAAAACGCAAGGCGCTACAAAGCTGCGCTAGCAATAAGCCCTCGCCCCATGCGGCTAAGCCGGGGCCTAACGACTCTCCGTTCGAAGACTATATCTTTACAACCAAACCAGCCCCCACCGGGGGATTTGACAGGCTATTTGCAGCTAAATTTGTATGGTATCTTGCATTGGGTTTGATTCCAATCAACTGACGTGAGATGGCAGACGATGACAAAGACTGTCATAAATCGCAAAAAAACCTTTCAAGAGAGCTTCGTGAGTTGAGATTTGTGGCAGAAAGAAGACTGACTCTATAAGTGTGAGCCATTTCAAGCATTTTCAGTTTTAACAATAAACTAGCATGGATCATTTAAAGCTCTTTTGGTGTCCTTACGCAAACTGGCATTGTTATTGCTAGTTTTCCATGGCTGCAAGACAGGTCAATGGGTCTTTTGCCCCGGTTCCGTATAGGCTAGATGGGGCGTATACTATATAACACTCAAAGTGGATGGTTTCTTTCTGGCTGGAGGAAAAGGATATGCGTTGCAAGATAACCCTTTTTTCAGTCTCAAATAAAAAAGGTTTTACGCTTGTCGAGCTCTTGATGGTCATTGCAATCATAGGAGTGCTAGCCACCATTGCAATCAAGACTGTCCAGGAAGAAAGGATGAAAGCCAATGACGCTCAAACCATAGCATTTATGAGAAACCTGCTGACCAGAGCTGAAACTGATTTGCCCACTAACTGGGGCCTGGTACCAGGAGGAACATCCCCGCCTGATTATCCGGAGATCACCTTAAATCCAGGAATGAGCCTATTGATCCTTTATGATGCTGAGGGGTCTGGTGCTGATAATAGATGGGACTTTTATGTGGCCCACGAGGGGGGGAAACTAGGTTTCTACTTTTGGCTTCCCAGCGATGATTGCCCTTACGACCTGAAGCCAGCGGTTGCTCCCGATCCAGCCATACCATCCGACAAATTGGTACCCACCTTTGATACCCGGAATGACTACGACTCACAAGGATATCGCAACTTGGTGGGATTTTAACAACTGAGCAGATCCTTTATCTTTTGGCTTTGCCGGACAAACAACACATTTCTTTCCCTACTAGCCATTTCGGCTTGCATATTTCTTGCATATAAGATATAGACAATTATCTACTGTGAAATCAAACTGTTCCAACATTATGCTGAGCACAACATCACCGGGGGGTGACGGATGAAAGACAAGAAAATTATAATTCTTGCCGTCATTCTATTGGCGCTGGTCGGTTACTACGTCTGGTATGTCAACAAAACCAAGGTCGTAGAACACTCATCCACCACAGTTCAAAGAGTTGAACAGAATCCTCAGATAGCACTGTTGCGAAAAATGCACAAGGGGATACAAGCCTATAAAAAAGAGAAAGGGAATGTACCCAAAAGCCTGGATGAGCTCAAAGGTAAATACGTGGATGCCAAGACCATCCAACAGGCAAAAGATAACAATTTTGAGTATAAGTACGTCAATTCTGAAGCTTACCGCCTTACAGCCCCGAAAACCAGTGGACCAGTCATGCTTGCTACCAAGAAAAAGGCTCCCCAGGAAAAACCGCCAGGCAGCTCCACCACCACGGCGAGTTCGTCACCGACTACCACAACAGAACTCGCTACTACTGAGACCGGGTGGAAATATGATCCCACTGGTAAACCTGATCCTTTCAAAGCTTTCATCCTGGCCAGCGCAGCCACAGAGGAAGCCCCAACCGTGGTTCGCCGCCAACTTACTCCACTGCAGAAAATGCCTTTAAGTGAGATTCAAGCCGGCCTCAAGGCAATCATTTGGGGACAGCTCGGCAACAAGGCTTTGGTGGAAGACGCCACCGGCAAGGGATATGTGGTTCAGGAGGGGACGTACGTTGGTCAGCACGATGGCATAGTAAAAAAGATCTACCAAGATAGGATAATTGTTGAGGAATATAGACGAGACTCCGCCAAAGGTCGATTAGAACCAACTGAGGTAGTCCTCAAGCTGAAAAAGGTTGAGGCCGAAGAATAAGCAAACTTAATCAGTTGTATTAATAAGTAAAACTCTCCTTCATTACACCCCAAATAGAGCGTTCATAGCCCCCCACCAGGCTATGAAGCCGAACAACCTTCCAAAATGGCAACTTACAGTTGCGCAAGAATAGATAGTTTGTGCTATAATTAACATACCGCAGTCAGCCCGGATATTTGATTAATCGTCCTTTTGAGTCCGTGAACATGGCATACCCATGCTCGCGGTCACGCCAGTCCGTAGCATGCATGAATATCCAGGCGAGGGATGAATTCTCTGCCCTGAGATCTTTAAGGCCGGTTGCATGGAGAGGATAAACCACTAGTGGCACTCTACAACGACGGGGTAGGTATGGCACCTTCCGACTTGGATCACGAAGAATGGGAAATGATCCAGGACATAAAAGTCTTGCTGCCCGGATTCGAAAAACATAGGGGAAACCTCATACCCATCCTCCAGTCCATTCAAGAGAAACATTCTTATCTCGCCTCCACCGCCATGGAGATGGTGGCAACTCACCTCAGCATCACTCCCAGCGAAGTTTTTGGAGTGGCTACGTTTTACAATCAGTTTCGCTTTCATCCCCCAGGTAAGCACCAGATCAAGGTTTGTCTAGGCACCGCCTGCCACGTAGCCGGTGGCGACATTATTCTGGAAAACTTTGAACGAAAACTGGGGATAAAGGATGGGGAAACAACTCCTGACCGTGAATATAGTGTTGAGCGAGTCGCTTGTGTAGGATGCTGTGCCCTGGCACCCGTGGCCGTGGTTGATGAAAATGTGCAGGGGCACATGCAACCCAGCAAGGTGGAAGGTTTATTCGTGCAATTCCAGATTGAGCGAGAACGGGAAGAAAGGGAGAAGGCTGAAAGGGAAGCGAGTGAGTAAGCTAGAGCTTAGGGAACGTTTTGCTTCTATCCAGAGAGAGTCGGAACGGCGGAACGAGGAAAAGAATAAAGAATCTATTCCAACCATCTTTATCGTAATGTCCACCTGCGGCCTAGCCTCTGGAGCAACTGAGACCAAACAGGCCTTCGAAGAAGCCCTCTCTGAAAAGTCCATTAAGGCTCGCATCGTACCGGTCGGATGTCTCGGCCATTGCTATGCGGAACCTCTGGTAATCATAGATCATCCCACAGCGGGATTTCCCCCCATTTGCTATTACCAAATTAATGCAGACCGAGCTCGAATCCTTGTCAGATCCTACCTAGAAGGCGGCGATCCAGTTCTAAAATATGTCTTGGGAGCCATGGAAGAAAACGACTTGATCCCTGCAGTGATGGACTTTCCCCGCTTCAGCCTGGAACAACGTTTGGTCATGGAACACTGTGGCCACATTGATCCCAATGACATTTATCAATACGTTGCCAAAGGCGGATATTCCGGTTTGGTCAAGGCTTTAGAGGCTGAGCCTGAAGAGGTAATTGACCTAGTAGAAAAATCGGGGCTGCGGGGCAGAGGGGGCGCCGGTTTTCCCACGGGGCGCAAGTGGCGAATTGCCAGAGCTACCGAAATAGATGACAAATTTGTTATTTGTAATGGGGATGAAGGGGACCCGGGGGCCTACATGGACCGCACCATTCTGGAAAGCAATCCGCACCAGTTGTTGGAAGGTCTGGCAATTTGTGCCTATGCAGTGGGAGCCAACCGTTCCATTGCCTATGTCAGGGCGGAATATCCCCTTGCCGTAAAGGCCCTCCAGAAGGCAATAAAGAGTGCCGAGGAGCTGTCCCTCCTCGGGCCTTCCATTCTCGGAACATCTTTTAACTTCGAGGTTTCGGTATTTCAAGGTTCCGGGGCCTTCGTTTGCGGCGAGGAAACAGCCCTGATCCAGTCCATAGAGGGAAAGCGTGGAATGCCCCAGCACCGCCCGCCCTTTCCGGTAGAAAAGGGGCTTTGGGGGCGGCCGACTGTGGTCAACAACGTTAAGACCCTATCTTCCGTGCCCAGCATCATTCTAAGGGGGCCTGAATGGTTTCGCACCATCGGTACTGAGCACAGCCCTGGAACCGCCATCTTTTCCGTGGTGGGCAATGTCAAACATCCAGGGCTAGTTGAAATTGCCATGGGAACAAGTCTCCGGACGCTTATTTTTGATGTCTGCGGTGGAATTCCCAAGAAAAAGGAGTTCAAGGCGGTACAAATAGGCGGGCCCTCGGGCGGTTGTTTGCCCAGCAGCTTTCTTGATACTCCAATTGATTTCGACTCCCTCACTCAAGCAGGGGCGATGATGGGATCGGGCGGCATGGTGGTGATGGATGAGGACAGCTGCATGGTGGACGTATCCCGGTATTTTCTTGACTTCACCCAGAAGGAATCTTGCGGCAAATGCACCTTTTGTCGCATCGGCACTAACCACCTTCTCAATATTTTGGATCGCATCACCAAAGGCGAAGGTCGGGAGAAAGATCTTGAACTACTGGAGACATTAAGCAAGGACATCAAAGACGGCTCTCTCTGTGGACTGGGTAAAACTGCTCCCAACCCAGTGCTAACATCACTCAAATATTTTCGGGAAGAATACGAAGCCCACATCAATGAGAAGAGATGCCCGGCTTTAAAGTGCAGAACTCTTATCGCCTACTACATTGACTTGGAAAAATGCGCTCGAGGATGTGAAGTCTGTGTTGGCTGTTGTCCGGTGGATGCCATATTCACCACCAAAGGTAGGAAAAAAGCTATAGACCAGGAGCTCTGTGTCAAATGTGGGGAATGCAGGTCGGTCTGCCCCCCGGAATACGACGCGGTGTTTAAAGTTTCACCACCAGAGCTAGCTCCCATTATCGAGCGACCACCTGAGGAGAAAAAGGAAAGCAAGAAGTCAGCAGTTTAGAGGCTTTTACAGCTATATGAAATCAGGAGTTATCTGAGGTTCTTGCTCAGGGGGTGGTTTTGGACTTTTTACTATCCCCTATTCCATTTGAGAAGCGAAGGGGAACCGAGTTGAGCCTGCACCCATTACTTTGAACCTCTGAATCCAGATAACCGCAAGGTAACAATGATCAAACTTATTGTCGACGACAAAGAGATCAAGACGGAAGCAGGAAACTCTCTTCTCCAGGCGTGTCTGGAGAACGGGATATTTATCCCCAATCTGTGTTTTATAAAAACGAGGCAGCACCCCCATGCCTCATGCAGACTGTGCTTTGTAGAAATCGATGGCCTTGACCGGCCTGTGACCGCATGCACAGAGAAAGTACGGGAAGGCTTGGTGGTGAAAACCGACACACCTACAGTGAGACGCCTGCAGCGCACGGCCTTTAAGCTGCTCATGTCCGGACATCCCTGCGAGGCAAAAGTTTGTCCGGTTAAAGGCAGCTGTCAGTTGATTCGCATTGCCAAGCACCTCAAGGTCGGCTTGAATCCCAAACCCTTAGAATACATAGACCGAGAAGTTGAGGAAGAAGTCGACCTCACTTTTTTCACTTATTACCCCTATCGCTGCGTCCTTTGTGGGAAATGCGTCTATGTCTGCCGGGAAAAAAATGGTCATAATCTTTTGACCTTTGCTCAACGGGGCTTCGACACCGTCATCGGTTTCTTCGGCAGCGCCGAGCCAGTGGATCTACCCTGTCACGGTTGCCTAGCCTGCGCCACAATTTGTCCCACCGGTGCCCTCATACCAAAACCAGAGCTGATCAAAGAGGCCAAGATGAACCCTTAATCACCGCACTAACTAATTGTATTGACTAAAAAAGTGATTGATACATGGGCATCCGCTGGGTGACCCGCTGGAGATAGTCACTTGTCTCTCGAGGCGTCCGTTGGCGCAGAACCACGTAAAGCTGCTCTGGAGTCATGTTAGAGGTGGGATACCGACGGATTATCTTACGCTGGATAGACGTGGGGCCCCAGTTGTAACCACAAACAGAAAAATACAGATTCTTAACTGGGTGGTTTTCTCCGGCGAAATGTTTGTAGGTTAATAAGCTTAGGTAGGCCGCTCCCAATTCGATGTTGTTGGTGGGCTGGTAAAGGTAGTTGGCCGGAAGAACTCTATCTCGTCCGTAGACATACTGATAAGCTTCCCGCGCCCCATAAATTGGCACCAGTTGCATAAGTCCATAGGCGGGGACATGGGATCTTGCCAAAGGGTCGAAATATGACTCAGTGTGCATCACTGCCATTACCAACTCTGGCCGCAAGCGAAATCTTTGGGATTGCCGTTTTACTTCAGGGATGTAGGGTTGTGCTCTAATCATTGTATGATTGGGGACCAGTTTCATGGGAACCGAGAGCTTATAGCGGGGCAAACCATCCTTACCCACCAGAGGCTGCGGGTCGCGCTTAAGTCTAGGAAAAACTTCTTCATCAAGATAGCGATCCAGGTTTTCTTGGGTCACCGGCTGTCCACGACTATCTACGATTTGGCCTGCCAAAATAGAACGGCCTGAAGGGTTGCTGGAGGAAAGGGCCTTGGCCAACTGCCTTCTGAGTCTCTCTTTGCTCACCTCGGTGACCCGGCTTTCACTGGTTTTGATCATGGTAGCCAGGACCATATCCCCTTTTTCAAAGTTCACGTAGGAACGAGTGGAGTATTGGTCACTGTAATCTACCCACTCTTTTTTGGTGGTGGTAAGGCTGTCTAGCCAGATGCGGTTAATCTCCGCCACCATCCGGTCCCAGTCTTTTTGCTGTTGCCGGAGCATTTGCTGCCACTCCTGCTCCGTCTCTATGAACAAATCCTCCCCTTCTTTGGTTAACTCCTCCCATTGCTCCTGTTGAAGTCTTTGTTCTTCTTCGAAGTCTTTCTTCTGACCAGAGGCCATGGAAACTGTAAAAAGCAAAATAGCAATAAGGCAAGTTATTAATAATTCTCGCATAAACCACCTCCATCGGGAGAAGGAGAGAAGTCTATTTATTAGGTTTAGCCCTTGGCTGTGCCGAATTTTGCGCATTATCCCCTTTACGAGTCATTGAGTCAACCACAGCCAAAGGAGAACTTTACGAGGAGTTTACCCAAAAAATGTTTGTCCCTTGACTGTGGACGCAGTCCATTGCAGAGTTGCGGATGATTTGCAAGTGCGAATAGTTTTCTGGTGCTTCTTCTTTCGTTCCGAGTCTCAGGGAAGGACAGAGTAAGCTGCGAGGTAAAGAGCATCGGAGCAACCGGTGTGAAGCCTCCGTTGCCTGGAAAGACCACCTTCTGCATCGGCGCGAGGACAAACCAATCGGCTCAAATCGGTATTATGAGTGGCAGCGACTATGCTGGTTTACCGAGTAGCTTACTCTGGCCAACCAGATAATCACCATAATGGGTGGGAAATTCAAAAGGAAAATATGGGGAAACTCCTGGTGACTTTACTGGTTCCAATACTTGGGCAAATTCGTTATAATTTAACCACGAAAATTCAGAGAATACCTTTTAAGACCTGTTAATACCACTGATTCCAACAGAAGAGAAGGTTCTTGCCATGCCGCAGGTTGGTCCCGGAACGTACGTTACTATCGAATACGAAGCCTTTCTGGAGTCAGGGACAAGAGTGCTTGGCACCAATAAGAAGGACCCCTTGGTCTTTCGCTTTGGTTCGGGTGAAGTCTTTCCTAAAATAGAGGAGGAGATTGTCGGTCTCAATCCTGGCTCTGAAAGGGAATTCAAGCTTGAGCCCGATGAAGCCTTTGGTGAGTTTGATGATACCAGGGTCCTGCGCGTACCGCTGGAAGAATTTCCTAAAGGTAAAAAACTTAAAAAAGGCACCCTACTACAGGTGGAAATATCACAGGGAGAAAAAGGTCTCTGTTTCGTAGGTGACATCCAGGATGACTATTTTGTCCTCGATTTTAACCATCCCCTTGCCGGGAGAACTCTCAAATATCGGATAAGAGTTGTGGACGTCCACCAGATTACCTAGCCCGCATATTTCATAAATAACTTGCTGCGATCGGGAATATGGCCTTCCTTCCTGGCGTCCTCGGGTATCGCCCCTTGCGACGTACCGTTCAGGTACGCCTCAGGCCCAACACCCTGCGGTTGCCAGGTGGCAAGCCCATCTTCGTGATCTCGCGACAGCAATTCATGAAATATCCGGGCTAGGATTACCCTGAGGCTGCCCTACTTTTTCTGCTCTTTAGCACTACAAAGCATCTGATCTGCTTTCCTCAGGAGGGAATTAGGATCATTCACGCCGACATCTTCAATTGAAGATATCCCGTAACTTACCGAAAGTGCTATTTTTTCGCCATCAACATCCATAGGATTTTTGTGAAAATAGCTTTGCAGCCGCTGAATGAGGAGGAGACACTCCTTAGTGCTTGTACCCGGGAGAATTATTACAAATTCATCCCCTGCATACCTGGAGACTAAGTCGCTATCGCGAGTCAGGTCCTCAAGAACTTCTGCCACATATTGAAGTAATTCGTCACCTCGGTCGTGACCATAGTTGTCATTCACAGCCTTGAAATCATCTAAGTCCAAAAACGCCAGGGTTAGAGGGGACTTATATCGCTCAGCCCTTTTATATTCGCGCTTGAGCACCTTCTCCATCACCCTGCGATTGACAAGACCTGTAAGGGGATCTCTCCAAGCGAACCATTTTAATTTCTCATGGGCTGTAACATTTGATAGGCAGATGGAGACCTTGACCGCGAGCTGCTCCAGCAATCGAGTGTCCATTCCTGGTCGATACCTCAGCCTGGTGAGATCTGCCTGGTTCAGGCTGCCAATGACTTCACCATCAAGGGTTATGGGAGCAATGGCAAGAGAGCGAATGAAGTACATCTGTCCTTGGGGAAGAAGCTGATAATAGGGCCTAAGGTCGCCACTTATAAGTACTGGTTTGGTCTCGTTCTCGATTAGATCAAGAAAACTACTCTTGCTTATGACGTTCAATCGCTCTTTGAGGATTTTGGACGACTCTAGAGTTTTGATCAGATCTGAAACCTCGCTTTTGTCTATCATAGATATCCAGACATAGGGTACACTGAATTTTTCCCTAATCTCTGTAAGCAGCTTCTCAAAGAGATCCCTGAAATTAAGGATAGACAAGATACTGACCTCAATTTCAAAAAACTTCTGGGCAATTTCTTCGTTTACCCTTAGGGTCTCAACTAAATCTTCTTCCATAGGATTAGTCATTTTAATTTCTCATCTCGAATCTTGGCACGGAGCATAGAGCTAGAGGCCAGTAGTCGAAACGGGAATTGAGGAGAAAGTATCAGAATTGAATTCATCTGGGCTGCCGCCTCTTTGAACCGCAGAATATCGAACAAGGAATTTCGAATATCCAAGTGATCACTTCATCATTCTGCGGTTCCTTGTTCTGCGGTTCGATATTCAGTACTTTAAATCATCTGTGGTCTGTCTCCTGACCTCCCTCCTCCATATACCGTCTTCTGCCTTTTTGCCACGGACCACTGACCCCTTGGTGCCTAGCGCATAGTGCCTAGTACCTTCTGCCTGCTACTACCTATCCTCCAAAAGAGTCCCCGGAACTATGGCCTTATCACCGAATTTTTCTGAGATAGTATCAAGGGCCTTGTTCAGGCTCCTCCTCTTATCCGGTTCTTCCTTTGCAAAAAGAGAAAGCTGCCCTGTTTCATTTGAGTCACTGAGCTGTGACAAAGATATGCCAAGAAGCCTTACCGGCCTTCTACCCACCTCGGTCTTATTCAAAAGATCACAACAAGCATGAAATATTTTTCTGTTGTCATCTGTTGGCTCTGCAAAGGTAATTGAGCGGGTAACTTGCACAAAGTCATAATACTTCACTTTGAGGGTTACAGTCTTGCCGGCCAAACCGTAACCTCGAAGTCTTTTTGCCACCCTGGTGGCGAGAGAAAGTAGTTTTTTTCTTGCCTCTCCTAAGTCGGAGATGTCTATGGGGTAAGTGTCCTCATGGCCAATGGACTTGACCCCACGCGCCGGCTCTACCTCCCTCTCGTCAACTCCTTTGGCAAGGAGATAAAGATGTAGCCCCTGTTTTCCCAACTTCCTCGTCAAAAGCTTTGAGGATAGTCGACCTAAATCTCCAATAGTTCTTACCCCTAGATGTGCAAGAATCTTGCGAGTTGCCTTCCCCACTCCCCACATTTTTTCTATAGGCAGGGATTCTAGAAATTCTTCCACCTTCCCTTCCGGTACTATGGTAAGCCCATCTGGTTTTTCCATGTCCGAGGCGATCTTGGCCACAAACTTGCTGGGAGCAACTCCGGCAGAGACGGTAAGCCCTGTCTCCTCGGCCACCTGTTCTTTGATCTTTCTGGCAATCTCCTCCGGGGGTCCGAAAAGACGGGTGGAGCCAGTCACATCCAAAAAAGCCTCATCCAGCGAGAGAGGCTCAACTAGTGGGCTAAAACGCCGAAAGATTTCAAAAATCTGCTGTGAAATCTCCTGGTATCTCCACATTCTCACCGGCAGGAATATCCCTTGGGGACACAATCGTGCCGCAGTGGCAATGGGCTGAGCTGAATGGACACCAAACTTGCGGGCCTCATAGGAGGCAGATGAAACCACACCTCTCTCTTTGCTACCGCCAACGATAACCGGTTTCCCTTGCAGCTCGGGAGCGTCCAAAACCTCAACGGCAGCATAGAAGGCATCCATATCGAGGTGAATGATTGCTCTGGGCCAGCCAGCAGTCTCCATGGTATTAGTAACCCATTTCTGTCGGTTTAGTCAGTTAAACCAGTTGAGTCGATCAAGCCGGTCAAACCGTCTAGACCGGCGAAACTCATAATCCCCTCATCCATTCAGGCTTCAGATCAATCTCACCTCGCAGTGCCGCATCAATGAGAGCCAAAGTCTTCTCCCGGTCCTTAGGCAACCTGGCCTTGATTGGCAGATAGTTGGAGGCGTGGTTCGCCATGAAAAGACCACCACTCAAATGAGTGTGCTTGAACATTTCTCGTAATTCCACAAGAAGTTCACGGGTGTCTGGGAGTTCGAATCGACCTGCCCTATAATCATCATCAAGGGGTGTGTTTGGCAAGATCATTACGGTTAGGGCACCAATATAATTTGGATCCATGGCGCTGAGAAGTCTTCCCGTTGCTCTGGCGTGCTTGAGAGAGTTCGCGCGACCGGCGATCCCCAGAAGAACCGTCACTGAAAGCTTGATCCCGGCTGCTTTTATCCTCTGTCCCTGTTTGATCAGATTTTCTGCCGTGCTACCTTTGCAAACCCTCCTAAGTGTTTCGTTATCGCCACTTTCAACGCCCAGATATAGAATGCCAAGGCCTTTTTCCTTGAGCTCAACCAAGTCCTCATCACTTTTCATCTTGACACTTTTGGCATTGGCATAGGCGCCAACCCTTCTTACCCAAGGGAGGTGTTCTTTGATCATCTTTAATATCCACACTAGCTTTCTCTGTGGAATTATTAGCCCATCTCCATCCATGAGGAACAGCCGATGTTGATTACTCATGTATTTTGAGGCGAACCGTATATCCGCCATAATGGTCTGGTCATCCTTAATAGTGAAATGCTTATCTTTATAAGTCCCACAAAAGGTACACTTATTATGAGAACAGCCTAGTGTCACCTGGAGAAGAATGCTCAATGCTTCGCTGGGGGGGCGAATAATGGTGCCTTCGTAGTGCATTCCTTCTAATTCTCTCATGTCCTAGTCTCTCCTGAGCTATCAGCTTTCAGTGTTCAGCTACAGGTCTTAGAAAAAACAAATCAACAGGCCCCAATTATAAAGGCTTGCTCTGGTTGGGGCTCTAACATTTTTCTCTTGTCAACAGCTCATAGCTGACCATTGCATAGTTAACTGGTATATTAGGTCCTTCGACCTTTTTTGCAAAGACTTTTCAAAATTTAGGCCCTAGCTGTGACCATTGCCCTGACAAAAAATTCCAGAGTTCTCGTTCTTACCGCCGCCTTGCTGGCGGTTTTCTTAGGTGCCCTGGATGCTCTCATCATTGGGGCAGCAATGCCCACCATCATTGCCGATCTGGGGGGTCTAGAACTTTATAGTTGGGTTTTTTCAGCCTACATGCTGGCTCGCACCATTGCCCTGCCTTTGTTCGGTAAATTAGCTGATCTTTACAGCAGTAAAAAACTCTTTGTTTTTGCGGTAGCAACTTTTCTCATTGGCTCCTTACTAGCGGGCATGGCGGATAGTATGACACAGCTGGTGTTCTTGCGCGGTTTACAGGGCATCGGGGCAGGTGGCAATTTCGCCCTCGCCTATATCGTCGTTTCTGAAGTATCTTCGCCGGAGGAACGCGGCCGGCTGATGGGACTCATCAGCTTCGTCTGGGGAGTTTCATCCGTTCTGGGTCCGATTTTGGGGGGGGTTATTGTCACTTATCTGACTTGGCCCTGGGTGTTCTACCTTAACCTGCCCATCGGTGCCTTGGCAGTTTTTTTTATCCTGAGATATTTCCAGGAATCGCGCCAGAAAAAGGCCGGCGCCTCTGTTGACTACCTAGGCGGTTTTGCTCTGACTACCTCCATCCTGGCTCTGTTGATTGCCTTCCTCCTCTTGGGTGAGGCTAACCTGTGGTACTCACCAGGCTTGATTGCTCTCGTTGTGCTCTCTGCCTCTGCGGCCGGTCTTTTCTGGTACGTTGAAACAAAGGCCTCCGAGCCGATCCTGCCCCTGCATTTCTTGCGAACACCCGGTTTTACTCTACCCAATGGAACTGCCTTTTTCAGCAGCTTCGCAATATTTTCCCTGCTGGCTTTTCTTCCCCTCTTCATTCAGGGCACATTGGGAAGAACCGCCGCGGAGCTGGGTCTGGTAATGGTCCCCCTGAGTTTGGGTTGGTCGGCCGGGGCATTGCTCTGCGGCCTGGTTGTGAACCGACTTGGAGAGAAAGTATCTGCTCTGGTGGGAGCAAGTCTCATGTTTGTCAGTATTACTCTGACTTTGACCTTCAACTCCCACACAAGTCTATTTTACTTTAGTACAGTTGTTTGTCCCATCGGTATTGGTATGGGATTTGTTTCCGTTTCGACTCTACTAAAGGTACAAAATAGCATGCAAGAGACAGACTTGGGCGTTGCCACATCTTCACAACAATTTGCCAGAACCTTGGGGGGAACAATAGGAATTGGATTTTCCGGCGCTCTGGTATCCCATTACATAGACAAATCAATTAGCAACCTGCTGAACTCTCCGCTGCGCTCGGAGATACCGCCTGATATGGCCGCTCAGTTGCCCCAAAATTTGCAGGAATTTCTTCGTCCAGAAATTGTGGAATCCCTTTCTAAAAATGCTCTCACGGCCGTCCGCGCATCCATTGGTGAGGGGGTGCAAGCCGTTTTCTGGACGGCATTGATAGTATCTTTTCTCAGCATTATAATGTGTACAATGATGCCGGGAAGGAAAGTTGTGCGGTGATACCCACTGAGAAAGAATGTTATGATTTGATGGATCAGTACCGGATGCTGGACAACGTTCGAGAACACAGTATTGTGGTAGCTGAGATTGTCAGGGCCATCTGCCACGGCCTGGTGCATTCCGGAGTAAAGATTTCGGTAGATAAGGCAGTGGCGGGAGCTTTGCTCCACGACATCGCTAAGACCCAATGTCTCCAAACAGGTGGTGATCACGCCGCTATTGGTAGGGAGATATGTTTAAAACACCACTTAGATGAAATCGCCGACATCGTCGCTGAGCATATCTGGCTGAAGAGCTATTCTCTCGATGGAGTGTATACCGAAAAGGAAATTGTCTACTACGGAGACAAGAGAGTTTTACATACCTCAGTGGTCAACCTGGACGAAAGGATGCACGACATTATAGATCGCTACGGTAAGAATGATTCTAGACTTAGCCAACTGGTACGAATGAATTTCAATATTTGCCAAGGGATTGAAAGAAAGCTTTTCAAAAGGCTGAATTTTAGACCTGAGCAGTTGGCGGATATGATCCAAGAGTGATCAAGCAGACAGGAGATAGAAGTCAGGAGTCAGAATTCAGAATTCAAGAGCAAAACAATCAAAATTGAATTGATCTGAGCTAGCCATTCTTCGAACCGCAGAATGTCGAACAAGGAATTTCGAATATCGAAGTGATCACTTCATCATTCTGCGGTTCCTTGTTCTGGTGTTCGACCTGCCCGCCATCGCGAGTCGCTCAGGCGAGGCGGGCGGGTATTCAGAACTTTGAAAAATTTGTCCTCTGTCGTCTGACATTTAATCTCCGTAACCCCGTTGCTCCCCCCCCTCGCATCGTCCACCTGAACCTAGTGCCTAGGTTGCCGGATCCCTGCCGATCCAGTCCCTAGCTTCCAAACTTTGTCCATTAATTTCAGTATCAGCCCTGGCCAGCCAAACAAAAACCGGGGCGATATCCTCCGGTGTGGGCAGAATCATGGGATCTTCCTCGGGGTAGGCAGCAGCCCTCATCTGGGTGCGGGTTCCACCCGGATTTACAGCATTTACCCTTATGTTTTCTCCCCGCAACTCTTGGGCCCACACTTGAGTCAACCCTTCCACCCCGAACTTGCTAACCGCATAAGCTCCCCATTCAGCACGGCCCAGGCGTCCCACTCCGCTCGAGATAAATATTATTGAGGGCCGATCACCTTTTCTCAGCATTGGTAAGATTTCCTGGGTGAGAATAAATGGTACGGTGAGATTGACCCAGATGACTTCATCCCAGTCTTTGTGAGGGTAGGCAGCCAAAGGAGTTTTAGGACCTAGAATCCCTGCACAATGAACCAGTACGTCCAGCTTTTCATTTAGCCTGATTAGCCTCTCGGCCAGTTTCTTCGATCCTTCAAGGGTGCTCAGGTCAGCAGCAATATAGTCATGCTTAAACGACTCGGGCAAGCTCGCCAAAGACTGACTTAGTGTCGCCTTGTCCCTACCATGGAGAGTGACAATTGCCCCATTATCTGCAAAGACCCGGGCAATTCCCAAACCGATCCCCCGGCTAGAGCCAGTGATCAAACAAACCCTGCCTCCTAAAAGCTCACCAGCCATTATTCGAGACCTCTCTTTTTACCCAAAACTTACCCGGTAAAAAATGGGTAAAACACGTAATTTATATGTCTTATCAGTCCATTAGATTCCCGAAGAAATCATCGAGTTTGCCGACTATTTTTTTGGCCAGCCTTTATCTGCCGGCTGCAATCTCCTAGCTGCCAACTCTATTCGAACTTGTCTTTCCAGGCGCGCATTTTTTCATGGGGCCACCTTACGCAGAAGGCGGGCTTTCCTTTCGTAACTAATTGGGTGCAGGTATCACATTCAGGGTCGCAATGGAGAATCTCATTCTCCCTCCCTTGCTCTACTTTCTGAGGCCATTTAGGATCTGTCCATAAAACCCGGGCAAGACCGATTAAATCCGCCTTACCGCTTGCAATTATGTGCTCCGCCACCTCTCCGGTGTCAACTCTGCCAGCGGTAATAACGGGCACAGCAACCTTTTCTTTTACTGCCGCCGCCAAATCAGCCATGTAACCTTTATTTTTGCATCTTTCTATAATCTCCGGCAAAAAAAAGGATTCATATGTACCCCCCATGACTGAAATGTAGGCGGCACCTGCTGAGGGCAGCGACTGGGCGAATTGGGTTGACTCCTCCAGCTTGAGACCATCAGCGAGCCATTCGTCAGCCAGAAACCTATAGCCTACGGGAAATTCTCCCACCGCATCTTTTACTGCAGACAATACTTCCAGAGGAAACCTTTGACGATTCTCTAGAGCCCCCCCGTACTCATCCTCTCTTTTGTTAGTCCGGGGAGAGACGAACTGGGCAAGTAAATAGCCAGTGCCTCCGTGCAATTCTACCATGTCGAACCCGGCATTTTTTACCCTCAGAGCTGCATCGGCAAATTTGCCCACTATCTCCCCTATTTCTTTCTTGCTCAAAGCCCTAGGCAGGCGACCAAAAGTCTCCACCGCAGAGGGTGCCACTGGCTGTGCACAGCCAGCAAAACGTCCGGCATGATTGATCTGCAGACAAGCCAAAGCACCTGCCTGTTTTATGGTGGCTGCCAGTTGGTTCAGGCCCGCTAAATTATCATCAGTATCAGCTCTTATTGTTCTGTTGGAACCACTACCGTCAGGATGATCAACCGTGGCATTCTCAACCACAACCAGAGACACACCGCTACTTGCCATCTCTCGATAATAATCTAATTGTAATTTGCTAACCGTGCCACCTTCTCCAGCATAGCCAAGGTAGAGAGGCGCCATGGTTATACGATTTCTTAAGCTAAGTTGCCCGATCTTCAGCGGTGAAAACAGATTATTAAATTTT
>JAJDNT010000121.1 GCA_022340515.1 Deltaproteobacteria bacterium | reverse complement strand
CGCCCGCAGGGCTGCTGCTTATAAGCGAGCCACCCTGTTTTTCACCGACATGGAGAGATTGCTAAACCTCACACGCAATCGGGTCCAGTTTATTTTTGCTGGCAAGTCACACCCGCAGGACGAGGCCGGCAAAAAACTCATCCAGGACATAATCCACACTACCGAGAAATACGAAGGGCGGCTCCGCTTGGTATACCTTAAAAACTATAACATGTGGCAGGGCGCGCTTTTGACCCAAGGGGTGGATCTGTGGCTTAATAATCCCAGACGACCAAGGGAGGCATCTGGCACCAGTGGCATGAAAGTAACTTTTAATGGTGGCATTAATATGAGCGTACTGGATGGCTGGTGGCGAGAAGCCTGCGATAATCGCGTTAACGGCTGGGCCATTGGTGATGATGAAGACGCCTCGGATGAAGATACCGCTGCTGATTTCTATGCTGATCTTGAGGATGCGGTAACGACTTACTACGCCAACCGTCCCCAGTGGATCAAGATGATGAAGGCCTCTATCTCTGACTGTGCTTCAAGGTTCAACACTCAGCGCATGGTAAGTGAATATTTGGAGAAGTATTACAGGTAAATGGTTAAGCTTTCAGCAATCAGCAATCAGCTTTCAGCTCAAGCGAATTGGAAAAGCTGATAGCTGTTAGCCGACCGCTGACCGCTTAACAGTGGCCAAATGGCCAAATCATGTATCTACCCGGGTTGGCCAAATGACCAAAATATATGGACCGCATTGATCTCCATACCCACTCAAGTTTTTCTGATGGAAGCCTCTCCCCTAGAGAAATAGTTCAACTGGCCAAAGAGAGAAGACTGAGGGCAATTGCTCTCACCGACCATGACACTGTTGCCGGGTTGGAGGAAGCTCTAAAAGCTGGAAATGAGCTGGGTGTTGAAGTGGTGCCGGGGGTTGAAATAAGCGCTCAGTATCCACCTGGAACCATGCACATCCTGGGCTACTATGTCCATGCCTCCCAGCCAGAGCTTTTGGGAGCTCTGAAAAAACTCCAACAGGCAAGGGCTGCCCGTAACCCCAAAATAATTCAACGGCTACAAGCCCTAGGGCTGGAGATAACCACAACTGAAGTTCTTGATCTTTCAGGCGGACAGGTGGGACGGCCCCACATCGCCAAAGCACTACTAAACAAGGGATACGTGTCCAGCATTGACGAGGCCTTTTCACGCTATTTGAGAAAGGGGGCGGTGGCTTACGTGGAAAAGTTTCGCTTCCCGCCGAAGGAGGCCATTGCCCTGATCCGCAGGGCAGGTGGGATTGCGGTTCTCGCTCATCCATTCACCCTAGGAATGGACAAGGCCGAGGAACTGGCTTTATTAGTCCATGAGCTAGCTGAGATGGGTTTGGAGGGAATTGAGGTGTTCTATCCGGGCCACACGGAAAAGATGGTGGTGATCTATGAGGATATTGCTAAAAGATTGGGGTTGGTCTGTACCGGAGGTTCGGACTTCCACGGCAACTTTAGAAATCACTCCGATCTGGGGAACACTATCCTGGGAAAAGATCTAGATTATGGGATTCTAAAGGCTTTACGAGAGAGATTGATGGAAAGCAAAGACTGAATAGCTGAATATCGAATGTAGAACAAGGAACCGCAGAATTATGAAGTGTTCACTTCAACATTCGACATTCCTTGTTCGATATTCTGCGGTTCAAGAAATTTTCTTTAAAACCCAGTAGTTACACTATCATTCTGCGTAGAGTGTGTGCCGAGGTCAGCCTGCCAGGGGAGGGAAAAGTAGTTGTCGGACATGCTCTGGGGGGATTTTGAAGGAGCATGATTTATTTGTTAGGTAATGAATATGCCAGCTAAATTAGAAGTTTGCGTTATCGGCTCCGGCACCGGTATTCCGAATCCCCGCCGCCGGCCACCTGCTCTCGTAGTAAGGGTGAAAGACCATCTACTGCTCTTTGATTGCGGTGCAGGAACCATTTGGAGTCTTGCTGAGGTTGGCCTGGATTATCGTGACCTGGATTCGCTCTGGTTCACTCATTTCCATCCAGATCACACCGCCGGTTTAGTGGGGCTGCTTTTTGCGGCCAGATCACCTGTGTATGGACGTGAGAAACCTTTGCTAGTGGGTGGAGCCGTAGGTTTGAATGAATTTTTTAATCGGTTATACGGGGTCTATGGGAGTTGGATTGAGTTGAAATCGGCCCTCCTCACAATTGAGGAGATAGAAAATACTGGTGCCAGCAGAATGCAGCTGCCTTTCGGCATGCTCTCCACTCTGCCAATGGATCATACGAAAGAGAGCCTCGGTTATCGTCTGGAAACCAAAGACGGCCTCATCTTTGCCTATTCTGGAGATACAGGGTATTGCGGTAATCTGGTAGCTTTGGCCAGGGAGGCAGATCTTTTTTTCTGCGAGTGTTCCTTTCCGGAGGGTCTCGAAACCAAAGGGCATTTAACCCCCGAATGGGCTGGCAGGGTGGCCCAAGAGGCTGATTGCAAGCGTCTGGTCCTCATCCACCTTTATCCTCTTTGTGATGAAATAGATGTGGTGGCAGCCTGCCGCAAGCAATACTCGGGGCAGATAGTCCTGGCGGAAGATTTCATGTGGTTTAGATTGTAGGTTGTGAAGTGATGGAGTATTGGAGTGCTGGAGTATTGAGTAGGGGCGGGCTTTATGCCCGCCCGCAGACATTTGAGGTGGTTATTTTGGGTAGTTGTGCTCTCCTATCAAAATAATTTGGAGTAAAGAGTAAAATGACTTTACTGAGTTCCCAAGAATTGGAGACTGCCAGAAGCGCCCTCCAATCATTGCAAAATCCTGTAGTCCTCAAAGTTAACTTAACCAAAGATGATCTGGCAAAACAGTTTCGCCAGTTCATCGAACCACTGGCTACCGCAAGTAGGATGGTCCAGGCCATATATACAACCTATTTGGAAGATGATCCCCCCACCATTGAGATCAAACCAAACCTCCGCTATATGGCCCTCCCTGCCGGCAGGGAGATGGCCCCCTTTTTGCAGACTTTGATTTTTCGCTCTCAAGGTGAAACTTCACTGGCTGAGCGCACTTTGTCTAGATTGGCAACCTTTATCACGCCCACGCAGATTGAGGTGTTCGTGAGTCCCACATGCCCCCACTGCCCAGTTGTTGTGGGCTTGGTTAACCAGTTGGCTCTTACCTCTATTTACTTGGAGGTGACCATTATTGATATTACCCTTTTCCCCGATTTCGCCGAAAAATATTCCATCCAGGCCGTGCCCACTCTGGTCATAGAAGGGCAGGATCAGCTGGTGGGAAATATTAGCGAAGAGCTTCTGGTTGACAAGCTTACTAACCAGTCGCCGACAACCTTTCATCCGGACAGTTTCAAAAAGATTGTCAAAGAAGGGGATGCTGAGAAGCTCGCTGGTATGATGGTTGCAGACGCTGAGGTTTATGGAGGAGCACTGGAATTGCTGACCGATCCTGATTGGTCGGTACGCATGGGAATGATGGTTGTTCTGGAAGAGGTAGCTGAGCGGAGCCCCGTTTTGGTGCAGAGCGTCTATTCTTACCTCATAGATCTCCTCACCCACGGGGATGCCAACCAACGTGGAGATATGGCCTACTTGCTAGGGCTAATTGGCAATATGAGTATTCTGGAGCCATTGAAAAGGCTGCTAAAAGATAACAATACAGAAGTGGCAGCAGCGGCATATGAAGCAATTCAGCAGATCCAAGAGCGAGAGGCAGCAGAGAAATCTGACTAACATAAGGCGAGTAGTATTGTGCAAACCACGAAGGCCACGAAGGGCACAAAGGACCAATATAGTCAGTTGCTAATTGCCAGATATAACGAGATTGCTTTCTTTGTGTACTTTGAGTGCTTTGTGGTTAGATCATATGTTGTTTGGGGCTAGGTGCTGTGACAATTGCCGGATCTAATAAAAAGCCTGCGGAAGCAGCTTTGTTGGAATTCATCCTCGAGGCTGCGGGTGAAGGTATCGTTTTTGTGCAGAGCGAAAAGACGATCGGCTATATCAACCAGGCAGGCCGGGAAATACTGCGCTGTGCCCGCTGGAATGACCCACTTCCATCCTACACGGAATTGACTACTCTCCTTGGCTTTGATCCGCTGTCAATAACCCCGAAGCAATCAGCTGCCGGCATGTCCAAGGATAAAACTTCGGCCGGACAGTCTGGTCAAGAGCCATCTGAGCGGTCCAGCCTATCTCTGCTTTCCTGGCAGCAGGAAGCCACAATTTTTGGGGTGCCCTATGTTGTTAGGGGAAGTCCTGTCTTTACTGGGCCATCAAGTTTCGCTGGAACTGTTTTGTGTTTCAAAGATTTGAGGGAGACTCACCAAAGAGAACAGATCATCGCTGAGAACCTTTCATTCGCCAGTCACGAACTGCTTACTCCCATCACCGCCATCAAGAACGCCCTGGATCTGCTGAGCGGTCAAAGGTTCGGTGAGTTGAGCGAGAAGCAGGTGAGATTTGTACAACTAGCCGCTCGGAATCTTGAGCGCCTCAATAACGTGGTGACAGCCATTCTAGACCTTAGTCAAATGGAGACCCGGGCCCTTGCCCTTCACCTGGAGGAGGTGGATGTGTTGGATCCGGTGGAGAGGGCCTTGGCTCCCCTCGAGGGTTTGGCGCAGGAAAAAGGGATCAAGCTCAAGAAGAAGTTTCAACAAGAATACCCTAAGCTCCTTGCAGATGGAGACAGATTGAGACAGGTGGTCTACAACCTGGTCCACAATGCAATCAAGTTCACCCCGGAAGGGGGGAACATCTATGTTTGTCTGGAGGTTGTATCTTCAGATAAATTATTGGAATTATTGCCTAAAAACGATGAGAACAAGTCAAAGAGAACTTTGGATAGGGAATCCCTTTTGCTCACAGTTGCTGATGACGGTGAAGGGATCCCTCCTGCCCACTTGAAATCGATATTTGCCAAGTTCCATCAGGGCCGGGGGCCCTCAGAAGATCAGAAAACTCGGGGAAGGGGATTGGGCCTGTCCATCGTCAAGACAAGGGTTGAGGCCCATGGAGGCTTAGTTTGGGTAGAGAGTGAGCCTG
>JAJDNT010000231.1 GCA_022340515.1 Deltaproteobacteria bacterium | reverse complement strand
ACAATCGTCATCAGAAACTTTGACCCCACAAGTATTGGCATACTTCAGCAGGGCAGAATAGGTGTTGCCGATTGAATCAGCGTGCGTGGGTAAATTGGTAGAGAGAAAGGTCATCAGATCGGCAGCCTCGGTAAGATATGTCAGCGCTCCCGCACCGTATTTCATTGGTTCTTTTTTAACCACCTCCATGGCGCCGTTCAGTTTCTCCAGATGGTCAGCAGTTTGTTTGCCAGCGGTACCGTCAGCCAAACCGGCAGCGCCCACGTAAGCTACGCCGGTGGCGAACTCTTTCCTCTTTTTTCCCGAAAATTTAGCTTGTTGCTTTAGAATCTCCTCTAAATCCTTATTACCTTCGTTAATTTTATTGACGGTGTTCTTCAACTTTTGTGGATCTTCGCGGTTTTTACGAAGGTCCTCTGCTGCCGTTTCATATTTTACAGCCTTCTCCTTGTGTCCGGCGGCTGTCAATATTTTCCCGGTGCCCTCCATATAGGATTCAGTGGCTTTCGCTACCAGGATGCGAATTGCCGCGCCTTCTGCTCTCAGTTCATCCAGGTTTACTGTTTTTGCTGTGTCCTCTTTCTTTCCGAAGCCCGGCAGTGTCGGTTTCCAGGCATGCGCTATCTGTGTGACATTTCCCACCGTAAAGACCAACCAACCCAACAACACAATTCCGCCTAACAGAATTCGTCTCATAGCTACAACCTCCCTCATCACAGCGCGGCAAGCTTGGCAAGCGCTTGTAGAATAACTTCCCGATAGGCCTCGTAATCATTTATTTCCTTGACCCCGACTATCACCTCCTCCTTGATAAATTCAGTTGCATCTTTTTTCTCGCCGTTTATATCAAACCCCACGACCGCTTTGTAACCCCACACTTGGTTGATGTTGTTTCCGGCAAGCATACCCTTGCCCAGGCCAATAATATTGAGAATGATAGGATACTTTGCCTTGGGCATAATAAAGTCGTAATGATCTCCCTCGAGACCATAAGCGCTGATCAACGACACCTTTGCATCTCTGATGTATGCAGCCCCTATCTTTGAGGGCAGGACAATGACGCCTCCTCTGTCGCTCAAATAATCGGAGAAGCGTTGGGCGCAAAGGGGTTTAAAATTGGTGTCTTTGCCAAATAAATCTTCAGCTGTCTTACTTTCTATTTTGACGTCCACCACTTGATAGGTTTCGTCGTCCTCACTTTTACAGATATTTAGCTTGATTAAATCATCCTCATTGACCACTCCCCTAGTGCAACTAATAAAGGATGCATCTTTCTCTACCTCGACGACTTGTCCTTCACCGCCACCGGGCAGATCGACAAAAATCCCCTTAAGCACTCCAGATTTCTTGCCGGCGTCGATTTTGATTGTGCTCCCACGGACTTCAAGAATCTTTGCTTGAACTTGCCGCAATTTGAGCTTTTCCAGCCTGGCGAGGAGGACCTCTACCGCCCTTTCGAAGGTGTTGAGAAACTGCTTTTGTACTTGTTCGTCGGTAAAGGATCCCAGAAGAATATCTTCGGCAATTACAGGTATTGTGTATTCTATCTTGTCCTCATTCCCGGCCGGCGTAAAAAATATACCGGTGAGTCCAACGGCAAAATAGCATTTATTGAACTCCTTCATTTGACCCTGAATTGATAAGCTGTAGATGTCCTTGAACAGGGTCTCTCTCGTCACCAGAATAGTAAAACTGAGGGGGTTTTTCACCTCTATAAATTCTTTTTTTCTGTCCATTCCGGTAGATTGAATTAAATCGAAACTGAACTTGCGCTGGGAAATCTGCGCCATCACTATATTGCTCAGCCTGATCTCTTTCCATCCCGGGGAAAGATTCGGGAACTCAGCTTCTATTTTTTTCAGAGAATCACCTGCGAATGTGATTCCAGCAAATACAACCTGGGGCTTGTTATCTTTAGTTAAAGCAATAGAAGAGGAAAATAAAATGACCGAAAATAGCAATGCTGTTAATTTTAAATACTTTATAAAATAATTTGAAATAGACTTTAGCATATATGTTCGCATAACATAAAGTAAATGAAGAGAGGATAGTATTATTTGTTAGAAAGTAAGAGTTAAGTGATTGCCGGAGACTTGCACTGTGTCGAAATTTTTGAACTTTGCCATAGAATCATCTTCAAAAATGTTGTCTTCTAGTTCCGTGACAGAGCCCTTAAATCTCAGGCCAACTATGAGCTTCTTCGTATTACGATCGTAATTTTTGTTTCTTATTTCGCAAAATTTATCAAGTACCTTTAACAATACTTTGGCTTGTTTTCTCCAACTTGTTACATTTTCTACGGTAAGCTCGTAAACCAAGCCCTGGCCCACGTACTGTTGCCAGGTTACGAGGGTCTGTTCTGACAGGGCTTTAGCTGCGTTCTCGGCTGCTGAATGCATCAGTGCTGAGAGTCCCTGAGCTCTGTCTGGGAATGCTTTTAGTACAGTATGGGAATATGAGGCTACCAACTCCGATGTGGAGACGTCGATTATCTCAGTTGAAATCGTGCCGATCCATTCAATTGCAGCCGTTGCCGGGTTCAATCCGTTGAAGGTTGCAATCAGTTCTCCACGGGCCACAAAATTGGCATTGGCATCTCTGGCGTATTTGACGATACCTTTTCTGCCTGCTGAGGACACATAGGCCAACCTGCCAGTCCCCAGGTTGGCAAACTCCCGGGCCTCATCGGCTGCTTTGATATCGAAGCCCCTTTTCATGAATTGTTCCTGGAACGCATCTATCAGTATTTGGCCTTCCACGTGTTTTTTGGGTAATGCTGGGTCGGGCACCTCCCAGGCCGTCAGCACGAAAACAATCACTGGATGGTCAAGCTGTCTGGAAACAGTCTTTACCATTGAGCGAATGTCATCGCCAATTTGCTTCAGAGCTAATACCGCTTCAATCTCCAAATTCAAAATACCGCTATCATCCCATTGTCGAATTTTCTTGTAACTCAGTATATACCCTTCGGATTCTGTAATTATCTTGTCTTTGACGAGGTGGGAATTCTCTATCTTCATTTCACCTTTTACGAAAACACCGAATCCCTGTTCAACTGCCAAATGAAAAGCATTCTTGAGCGCATTGTTGATGGCTTTATCGTAGCTGACATTTTCTAAACTCGCCTGGCCTGTAACTCTAACAGTAATTTGATCCTTTTCTTGTGCCAGTGCCAGACTGAGAAAAGAAACTGTCGTTAAAACGACAAAGGTAGCAACGGAAATTAAAGCTTTGTTCATCTTCCATCCTCGCAACCAGTTTACCTATAAATGAAGCGTCCAAAGGCCCAGGACTCAGATAGCTCATACACCCAGGCAGCTTTGGCATAAACATCCATTGCTAGGTAGCATGCATATCTCATCCCGAAATCTCGGTGTGTTTAATGGAAAAAAAGATGGGAGTAAAAAGGCAATGGGCTGAATTTCTCATTTTAGGAGTGCTTTGTCAATCGTGAATCCCCCTTCGCCAAACGATCTGCTGACCTAAATAGACATCGAAGTCAACGATGATTCCTCAGGGCCTGAAAGCTCCATCATTATTTTTGCCCTTTAATAAGATGACCTTCATGTTATCAATCGATAGACCGAGTAGAGGGAGAGAGAGGCAAGGCCTAGCAAAATCCTGGCTTATCCTCAGTTGTTGAGTCTAAATGATCTATTTGGAGGTATCTTGCGGTCCAGTCTTGGCTTATATAGTGGCTTTGCCTGCCCCGAGGGTTTGGGCGGCGACTTTTGGCCCACGGGTTCCTCTTTATTTGCTGCGAGACTCCAGGAGGTCGCTATCTCTCCTGCTTCTTTTCCACTTGGGGCAATTCCAGTATAGGTCCAAGTGATCTTCCCAAAATTCAGCCCTACTTCCTCGGTAACTTTGCCTCCCGTGACTTCAGCGCGCACCAATGTTACGGTCACATCTTCCAGTTTATATTCCATGTAAGTCACTCTGCCCGCATCTGTAGTTGAAGCTGTTAGGTGTATCCTGACCTCCCGTATATGTTCTCCCTTAGCACAGTAGAGGTTCAGTGCTGGAGTTGCTTTGTCTATTTTCTTAAATACTAAGAAATCACCAAAATCAGCTCTTTCTGATGTTGCCCCTCCACCCGTAGCAACTCCTCCACTTCCTTTCTGTTCTACCTGATGACTAATACTCTCGGCATCGATCCAGTTTGCATGGTCTTTATCCCTAGATTCACCCGGTATGCCATCAATCCAGACATAAATGGATTGTGCCTCTACCTCTGTTGCCAAAGTAAGGCCGAACAGTCCAACAACAAACAGCGCCACCAGAAAACAAGCATGACGTTTCATAGCTTCCTCCATTTCATTGGGGTTTAGACTTGCAGGTCTTCAGGTCAGCCCCCTTGGTCTTGTCATTGACTTTGGCTTCTCTGGCGAGGACTTTGATTCGTCACTTATTTTTTTCCATTTTGGGGGCTAGAAGGGTCCTCTGGCCCCGATTCTCAGTTTGGAAATACTCAGGTAATATTGCCGAGCAGCTATGGCCAGCTCTGCATTCGTATGAGCCCTTATATATCGAGCAGATATTAGTTTTTTGGAACTCTTTTAATGTCGGGTTTAGTGCTTCTTGGCGAAGGCCAGACCGGCTTCTCCAATGTCAGTGGCTTCTTTTTGAATTCATAATAGAGAGGTGGGGTGGATCGCCGCGGTGGCACGTCAATGTAAACACGCATGACAGGTCCCTGTTCTGAATAGAACCAGAGAGCAATATTGCTGCTGGTCCCATCGCGCCAGACCAGCTTGCCTGGACTAGATGTAGGTGTGAGCGCATAGGAGACGCCCGGGATGTTGCCTTTGAATACCGAAATGCCGTTTCCCGGGCAGGTATCTCTAACACGCGACGCTTTGGGCGGCTCACCCTGGGCCCAGATCCGGTCAATGGTCTCGCGGCCCCAGTCCGAATTGGGGTTATCGTGCTTTTCCTCAATCCGCCAGACAACGAGGCCGCCATGAGCGAGGCTATCATGGCTGGTGCCGGGCCAGCGGTTTTCAAGGATGAAATAATCCTTTGTGCCGCGGGCCGGGTCATGCACGATGAGCGCCTGCGGTGTACGTTCGACGTCATTGAGAGAATACCAGCCATCTCGGGTTACCACGCGTGGCTGGAGCCAGCCTAGTTTCATCTTGGCCCATGGGTCGAGATGGATAGCGGCGCCGCTGGCACACATGATCGAATAAGGCCCAACCCCGGCGTAATTCAAGCTGCCATCGACATAGAGGTCCTTGAGCTTACAGACCTGATGCAGCAATTCGTGGGCGATGGTGCGCCAGTTGGCATTTTCCCCTACGCGTGCCAGCTCAGGTATCTTCACGCCGTACTTTAATCCGTCGACCTGGATCACATTCGGATCGGCCTTGCGGGACCGACCGGAGTCCCCTCCCGGATAGACCCACAAAATGAGCAATTCCCTTGGTGTGACCCAGCCGTCTTTATTGTTGTCGAAATAGGACCAATTAAAACTGGTCTGGTTGTCGACCGCCTGGATCAGCCATTTGGCCTTGGCTTGCTCATATGGCGCCCCGCCCTTGTGGACGAAACTTTTAAGCGACTCGTTGACGTTAGGGGTAGACGGATCGTCCTGGGCGACGAGCCAGTCCGTGACAAACGCTTCACTGATATTGAACCGGCCATACGAAATTTCATTAAAGTAGGTGGAAGTACTCTGGGCGGGGCCGAAAATCCGGTTGCGGATGGTCTCTCGAGAGACGCTTTCCGTGCTGTCCTGCGCCCTTAAGAGTATGACAAGCATGCGCCGATTACCGGACACCGGGTACACCCCGGCATAAGGTTTGGTAAAATCGCTGGGACCGACGGCCTGCGTTTCTTTTTGAAGGGGGGCCGAGGGGTGCAAGATAAGAACCAGGGTGGTGAGACCTGCAATAAAGACTTTACGGAATTGGTGTCCCATTGTCCTGTCTCCTCTTTATTTTGTTGTTTAAACTCCTCTCCTGGCCTTTCCACTCTCGTACTGAATCGTC
>JAJDNT010000203.1 GCA_022340515.1 Deltaproteobacteria bacterium | reverse complement strand
CAAACAGTCGGTGGGTAGGAAGAATCGATAACCCCTCTTGGTTCATATTTGCCAAATACATTAGTACATAGTTGAATGAAGCCTTTTCTCCTCTAGCTGGATATTTCTCCTGCATAAATCTCTGATAGTTGAGAGCTGTCTCATACCGATGGTGGCCGTCGGCAATGAAAACTACCTTGTTTCTCATGTACTCTACCACTTTGTGAATCACTCCGGTCTGGGAAACCCGCCACATACGATGGTGAATGGAGCTGCTATCGGTGAAATCAAATACCAACCTCTCTCCACGCCCCTGGCGCAGACATTCACTTACCTCCTGGGCCGGGTCAGGATAAAGAGCAAAAACCTGGCTGAGGTTGGCATTACAAGCTTTCATAAGTTTCAGTCGTTCAGACTTGGTCCCCTCATAAGTGCGCTCGTGAGGTAGCACTGATCCATGGGAAAAATCTTGCAACTTCACAAGACAGATGAGCCCCTGCCTCATTTTTAACTGGTGGGGAGACTCTTGATAGTCAATCTCATAGTCATACAAGGCCGGCTTGGAATCTCGGATCAACACCGCCTCTTCTTGCCACGACCTAAGTGCGTCAGCCGCTCGGGTATACCAGTTATTGTGTTCGTTGTCCTTCGGTTGTCGCTGGCCCAAAATTAAACGAATCATGTTGTAGGGGTGACGCTTATGGTACATTTCCTGTTCTTCGGGAGAGATTACATCGAAAGGGGGGGTGATCACCTCGTCCATATTGCGTATTAATTGTTGATTGTATAAGAGGCCCTTCAGTGGAGCAATTTCGGGCATATTTCACTTTCTCCTTCGACCATAGGCCATTGAAATAAGGTACACAGCTTAGAGCAAAGCCGCGCCCATAGGGTAATGGAGTATTGGAGCAGGGGAGTAATGGAATTACAATAAAACTCTTAGGAATTCAATCTTTTTTCATTTCTTCAGGTGGTCAAAAAGTCTGCTTGCGGCCTACTACGAGCTGTCTGCTGACAGCTTTATTTCCCCATGCTCTATGCTCTATGCCGTGCAAAATGCACAATCCGCAGTCTACAATTTATCTCTGTCCCCATTTCAGTTTGTTGCGAAGAATGGTGAAGTAGTCTTCCTGGCGAGACTTTACTAGAGAGAGAGGTCGATCAGCCTGCTCAACGCGGACTATATCACCCGCCTGCAAATCGCATCCCACCTGCCCATCACAGGTCAGGGTTACATCGGTTGCCTTGGCACCGACCATGATTTCAACATGGGCATCACCTGGCAACACTATAGAACGATTGGTCAAGGAGAATTCACAAATGGGTGTCAAGATAATAGTTTCTGCTGTGGGATAGACTATGGGACCCCCGGCGGAGAGATTGTATGCCGTCGACCCTGTTGCAGTGGCAACGATCAGCCCGTCTGCCCGGTAGGTTGTCAAGGGAAGGCCATCAATCATGACCTCTAAATCAACAATCCTAGCAATAGCCGCCTTATTGATCACCACGTCATTGAGAACAGTACTGTCCAGAACACTCGCACCCTTCCTATAAAAGGTGGCGTGAAGACGCATGCGTCTTTCCACTTCAAACCGCTGCGCCAGAATGTCTTCAAAGAAACGGTAACACTCCTCTGCGCTCACTTCAGTTAGGAAGCCCATGCCGCCGATGTTTACTCCCAGAACCGGTATGTCTCGATCTGTAAGAAGCCTAGCAACGCTGAGCAGTGTGCCGTCCCCCCCGAGGACCACAACAGCCAGACTGTCAGATGGTATTTTTTGAGCAAAATCTTCTAGGCTGCTTTTTTGCGCATGGGGGGCAATATTTTCCAGCAAAAAGACTTCCCCCTCTCGCTCCTCGAACCACTTACCTATCTCCAACCCTAGCTGTGCTGCACGGGGCTCACCTTTTTTGTGTATTATGGTTATTTTAGCCATTAACCCCCTTCTCTATCTTCATCCTCGGCTCCTAGTTCAACAAAAGAGAAGTCTCCACCCCTGGTCAAGCAAGCAACCACTGAAATCGACTGCAGCTACTTTAACAGTTAGCTGTACCTAATCCTTTAACAAAATAATAAGGCGCCGGTCAACTGCTACTCGTCAAGCCAGGATATTTTAACAACCTGGGTGGCGAAAGGCCGCAGCAATAATGCCAAAGTAGTCTCCGGGCTGGGTGGGAGACTGGTATAGGGTGCGAAAAAAAGTTGTAAAATGATTAATTCTGGACTATACGTACAACTTGTTTTTTCTACGAAACGCTATTTGCAAAACTCAGGCTTAAGAGTGACAAGGGTGGACAAGAAAAGTAAAACTCCCTACACCATTCTTTCGGTGGACGACGATGCCGAGATGATTGGTTTGCTTCACGAAGTAGTTAGCCAGTTGGGTCATGCCAGTGTCACCGCGGTGGATGGCGTCGATGCCCTGGAGAAGCTCGGCGAAAACCATTTTGATATTGTGATAACCGATATTAGCATGCCCAGAATGAACGGAATCGACCTGACAAAAAGAATCAAGACCGATCTAGAGGACGTAGATGTAGTCGTTGTCACTGGATACCAGGACGAATACAAGTATACCGACGTCATCGAAATCGGTGCCAGTGATTTCATCTCCAAGCCATTTAACATTAATGAACTAGAGGCAAAGATCAACCGAATCATCCGCGAACGAGAACTACGAGCCGAACTCAAAAGACTATCAATCCGCGACGGTCTCACCGGTCTTTTTAATCGGCGCTACTTCGATGAAAATTTGAAACGCGAGGCAATCCGAGCTTTTAGGCAGCACTACGGACTCTTTCTTCTTCTGATAGATGTTGATAATTTCAAAGACTACAATGACCAGTTCGGCCACCAAAAAGGAGACGACCTACTCAAGGAATTGGCCAGACTAATGATGCTATACAGTCGCGACAACGTGGATTCGGTCTACAGATACGGAGGTGACGAATTCGCTGTGATCATTCCCCACGCCGAACACAAGCAAGCAATGATGGTGGCCAAAAGGCTGAGAAGCAAGTTTAACTCGAGTAACCTCGGCCCCGCCTCTCTTAGTATGGGAATGGCCCAGTTGGAAGGCAGACTGAAGTCTTTAGAACAAGACCTCGAGAACCTGCTGCGCACAGCCGATCAGTATCTTTATATGGCCAAAAACAACGGGGGCGACCAGATTCGCGCCGCAGAGTAAAAATCCAACCTAGAAAACCAACCAGTCAACAAAACCACCTAGGAGTAAGGCTAGCCTGCCAGGCACCAAATCCCGGGGTTTGGGGTGTTCCGCCGGAGGCGGATCAGGTGTCAGGAAAAAGAAAAACAGCGAAGCTGAACCCTGAATATTCAAACCCCAGCCTTGATGGCAAAATTTCACCCTGGAATTCAGCAAAAAATTCTTGACAAACAAATTCTGAATCATTATAAAGGGTACTCTTTATTAAACTTTAAGTTTAGTATCTGTACACCATGGAAACAATTTTAAAAATAGGAGAAAAGATAAGAAGGTTACGCAAAGCGAACAACCTTACCCAGGAAGAGTTGGCAAATCGGGCCTACTTGACCAAAGGATTTATCAGCCAGCTGGAGCGGGACCTGACTTCGCCTTCCATCATTACTTTAAAGGGTATCCTCGACGTTCTTGGCGAAGAACTGGCTGACTTTTTCCGAGACGTTAAACACGAAAGGGTTCTCTTTGATAAAAAAACGAGAGTCTTGAGTTCTACCTCAACCGAGCAAATGATGGTGGAACTGCTTGTGCCTAGCGCCCAGAGCAGGCTAATGGATCCGGTACTAGTGAGTTTGGAGCCGGGGACATATACTGAAACCCACCTGGGCCACGAAGGTGAAGAATTCGGCTTTCTTCTCCAGGGCATGGTCACTCTTTGGGTTGATAAAGAAGCTTATATGATGCGAAAAGGAGACTCTTTCTATTTTGCATCGGATAGGGAGCACCGACTACATAACACCGGCAAAACCACGGCAAGACTCCTGTGGATCGTTTCTCCTCCCGTTTTCTGATGAGCCACATTTGACTGAAAAGCTGGGATGGAGGTTTAAGGCAAAAATTAGCTCGACCAAGCAAGGAGGTGGCAAAATTGGAAAAGCCTGAATACGGTTTTGGCATGCATTTGATGTTGGATGGATATGGATGTGATCAAGAGCGGCTTGAGGACATCTCTTTCATTTACAACTTTTTGAGTGAGTACCCTGCCCAAATTGGAATGAACAAGATCATGCCCCCCTATGTTTTCCGGTATGATTCTGAAAATCCACGGGACTGGGGTATATCAGGTTTTGTTCTTATTGCCGAAAGTCACATCAGCATCCACACCTTTCCTGAAAAAAACTACCTTAGTCTAGACATATTTTCCTGCAAAAATTTCGACTCCGAGCAAGCCATCTCATACGTCAGTAATCTCTTTGCCCCAGAGAAGAGCGAAATCAAGCTTCTGGACAGAGGCTTAGAATTCCCCAAAGATGTGAGACTTTCAGCCCATATCGTGCAAGCAGAGCGTCATCGCCTGGACCATTGATGCTGGCGGCAGGGAGCTATGAGTTCAGACAAGCAATATGAAGGGGAATTATTTGCAACCCTTGCTCCAGCTTCAGTATCATTCGGTGGACGGGACGGTGCCACAGTAGATACCGACAAAGCAAAGGTTCTAATTCTCCCCGTACCTTACGATGCCACCACAACCTACAGGGCCGGTACTCGTCAGGGACCAAGTGCCATCCTCCAAGCCTCTCAGCACCTTGAGCTTCTAGATGATGAAACAGGTCAAGAAGTCTTTCGGATAGGAATTGCCACCCTCGAAGAAATAGAGGTGGATGCCAGTAGTCCGCAAACTATGGTAGCTAAAGTCCGGTCACTCGGCGAAAAAATACTCGAAGCTGGAATTTTTCCTCTTATGCTTGGAGGAGAACATTTGCTTTCACTGGGTATGATCCAGACTGTGGCCAGCCATACGCCAGACCTTTCCATATTGCAACTTGATGCCCACGCCGACCTTCGACAGACCTATCAGGGGACAGAATACAGCAACGCTTGTGTCATGCGGCTTGCCAGTCGCTATGGGGCACTGGTTCCAGTTGGCATACGTTCATTAAGCGCTGAGGAGTTTCGATGGATTGAAGAAGAAGACCTGCCAGTCTTCTATGCGAAAGATATTTGTAATCAGGCAGACTGGCAAGAAAAGGTCGTCGCTCAATTGCGTCCCCATGTCTACATTACCATTGATTTGGACGTATTCGATCCTGCCGTCATGCCCGCAGTGGGCACACCAGAACCCGGGGGACTTCATTGGTATGAGGTACTCAAATTACTCCGCGCGGTTTGCCAAGTCAGAAATGTTGTAGGGGCAGACGTTATGGAGCTTTGCCCTCAGCCTGGCAATATTGCCCCAGATTTTTTTGCTGCTAAACTAGCCTACAAGTTACTAGCCTATCGCTTCGAAAGCGAGCTTTCACTATCTTGACATAGTATTTGACAAAGAGAAAAAGAGGCTGTTAAGATTAAAGCAACCAAATGGATTAGGGCCAAATTGCCTTTTCAGTTCTAGGCCAGAGTATATTGTTTTGCGCATAAGGAGATTCTGAGTCTCTTGGAAGAAGAATCTGACACAGGTATTTGGCGAAAGATTGCCACCCTCCTTAGATTTTGGCACCGTAAGAAACCCTCACAACCCGATCTGCAAAAAGAAATTAAGCAACTCATTGACGTCGGCGAGGAGGAAGGACTGCTTAGTGTAGACGAAGGAGAGATGATCCAGAGCATCCTCTCTTTTAGCGACACACTGGCCAGAGAGATCATGGTGCCCCGCACGGATGCGGTAATTATCAGTGCCGATACTCCAATAGACAAGCTTGTCCAGCTAGTCATCGGAGAAGGCCATTCCCGCTTTCCCGTCCATGCGGGTAGTATCGACAATATTATAGGCATCTTGCATGTCAAAGATTTGCTCTCTTGTTGGAGCAAAGAGCATTTAGATATTAAGGAAATCTTACGGGCACCTTACTTTATCCCTGAAACAAAAAAAATTAGCCATCTCCTCAGAGAGCTACGAGACAAGAAGTCCCACATGGCAATTGTCATTGATGAATATGGAGGGACTGCTGGATTAGTCACCATTGAAGACATCATTGAGGAGATAGTCGGTGAGATTCATGACGAGCACGACAATGAAGATACCTTGATGATTACCACTGACGAGGGTGATCTTTTAGTAGACGCCCGACTTGAAATCGAAAAATTGGTGGAACATTTTAACCTCGAGGTCCCCAAGGGAAACTTTGAGTCGGTGGGTGGATTCATCATAAGTCTTTTGGGCAGAGTTCCTCAACCTCATGAAACTATAACCCACGCCCCTTTGGAGATGACAATCGAGTCGGCAGATGCGAGAAAGATACGTAAGGTTAGAGTCAGAGTGCAGAAAGAAGGCGTCCACTCTGATAGCACACCTGCCGATATCTAAGCTAACTTCCTGAGTCAGAAAAACTAGCGCTAAACCGGTAGCTAATCGCGAGGAGATATATTTGGGAATAGAAAGGCGCCAGTTTCCTAGGGTTGAAGTGAGCTGGCCTGTGACGATGCTCACTGCCAAGGGACCAATTCAAGGGGAGGTCATCAACATCAGCCTTGGGGGCGCATTTGTTCATTGTCAAGAGGAACCTGACTCAAATGAACCTTTTAGAATGATAATCACATTACCAGACTCTAGGCAATTCATAAGGGCTACTGCCAGGGTGGCCAGGTCAAGCATTTACAACCCAGATGATGCTGACGAACTAATAGGCATTGGTGTCCGGTTTGTGGATATTTCTGAAGATGATCGCCAGTACATTCGCGAGGTGGTGGCCAAGGCCCAATGAGTCAAGAATCCAGTCCGAATGCTGTAATCCCCTATTCTACCCTCTGCCTGTTTAGGTGGTCTTGTCAGCAGGCAGCAGCAAAAAGTCAGAGATCGGAGGTCGGAAGTCAGAGGTCAGCGAAAATGGTAAAGGCTGTTC
>JAJDNT010000186.1 GCA_022340515.1 Deltaproteobacteria bacterium | reverse complement strand
TGCATCTTGAAGAATATAATCTGACCCAGGGCCACAGCCAGCCACACTACCGCCAAGGTGGCCTTCTCCGGCCTCAAGATCTCGCCTTCCAGGGGCGAGGAAAAGGTCAGAGCCCGGGGTTGTGGCTGGTTTCTGAGCCGGTGAAAGCGGTCCCACGGGCCCAGAAGTAAAATGGCATCCCCCATTTTCAGAACCACGTGTTTTATACCCGAATAGTAGATGCGATCCCCTGTGTGCACCGCGATGGGGTTGACCCGGTATTGATCCTGAAATCCGGCTTCGCTCAGGGTCTTTCCCACCAGCTCGGAGCGGGGTGAAACCACGGTTTCCACCAGACCAGCATTGGTGCGGGCGAATTCGTCAGCAAAAAAGTCCAGTCCCTCCTTTATTTCCCAACCTTTGAGTTCGGCCAGCTTCCTGATGTTGTCCTGCCTGCCTATGACTACCAGGTCATCACCTGCGGCTACGGCATCGGTCTTTCGCGGCACCAACCTCTTTTGGCCGGTGGTTGCATTGCCTACTGCCACCACAGATACAAGAAAGTCCTGGCGAATGGCAAGCTCCTCCAGAGTTTTTGTTCCCTCAAAGGTGTCCGGCACGTGGAGTTCAACGGCTTGATCCAGGGCGGGATAGTCGCTCAGGAGCATGGCGGTTACGCCTCGGTCCGCCTCCCCTTTGGCGGCGGGCAGGATGAACTTGCCCAGTATCATGAAGTAAATAATCGCACTCGACAGGAGACAGATGCCAATAGGCGTCTGGGTAAAGAGACCGAAGGGCTCGAGTTTCTTTCCCCCGAGTACCATGAGATCATTGAGCAGGATCGTAGGGCTGGCCCCCACCAGGGTCATGGTGCCCCCGATGATGGCGCAAAAACCCATGGGCATGAGCAGGCGGGAGATGGGAATGTCCAGCCGCTTGGAGATGCGCTGAGTTGCAGGGAGAAACAATGCCGCTGCCCCTATGTTCTGCATCATACTGGATATTATTCCCACGGTGCCGGAAACAAGGGCCATTACCCTCCGCTCACTTCGACCCGCCAGCTTGATGATGGGCCCGGCCACCTTGTTCATCACTCCGGTTTTGTCCAAACCCGCACCAATGATGATCACCGCGATAATGGAGACCACCGCATTGCTGGACAGTCCCATGAAGGCCTGTTTGGGTGAGACCAGCCCTATTAGGGGCAGGAGTACCATCATCATGATACCCACCACGTCCACCCGGACCCACTCGAAGACAAAGAGAATAACAGCGAAAGCTAGAACAATCAGGGTCATAACCATGTCAGCGGTCATAGTGGAAGCTCCTTCCTGTCCAGGCCAACTATTTGGCTTATAAGTGAGTTCTGGGCCATACACGGAGAGGTGACTCTGCCCGGGGAGGCCGGATTGTTCATCTTTCAGTGATTTTCGTCTGGGCTATCCAAACGCGAGATGGGGCGGCAGCTTCTCTGAAGAGAACAATCCGGTCTAATTTAGCAGAAGGCGAAAACAAGTGCAAGTTTTAACAAGCTCAAAATCTGATATACTGCAACCTGAAAGTCTTCTCCAATAAGATCCTGATTTGCCAGTGGATATGGAGAAAAGAGCGGTTTTTCGGGCGTTTTCAAGAAGTTGGCACAGATGTCGCAGGGTTTAGGAGTCCATTTGAGTTATCCAAGGAAACTTTTCCCTATGCAGATTGAGAAGTTAAAGGTTAAATACCTTAAGATTCCCCAGGTCTTTTTCAATATAATATGAGGACCTTTGGCCTGCCTCAGCAGGCACCCTGACCTGAGCTTGGTAGGAGGCATGAGCTCCATGAGACAAACCTCGGCACAATTGCTCTAAAGGGGAGAAATATGGGATTCTTTCGCAAGTCAGAGGAAAAGGAACACTTTGAGGACCTCGAGCTGCTGCGGCAGGAAATCCTCAAGGCGAAGATGCCACCTGCGGCAGAAGGCTACGCCATAAAAGAGCTGGATAAACTTGGGAAAACTCCGGTGGAAGCAGCTGAATACGCCATCGGCATCAACCATCTGGAATACCTAGCGTCACTTCCATGGAATGTCTATACCGAGGACAACCTTGATCTCCAGCATGTTGAAAATGTACTCAACAGAGAACACGCAGGGCTTTCTCTGGTGAAAGAGCGAATCCTTGAATATCTTGCCGTTCGCACTCTGGAAATCCAAAGGGGTTTTCGCATCCTGGTGGTGGATGATGAAGAAATCACTCGAGCCAATTTGAAGCACATATTGGAAAAGGAAGGCTATCAGGTGGCTGATGCAGCAAATGGTGCCGAGGCCATGGCGGAGATGGAGAAGGGTTCCTTTGATCTCGTTCTCAGCGACCTGCTAATGCTCAAGGTTGGCGGGATGGAGCTTCTCCAGAAGGTGAAGGATCGATATCCTCAAACCGACGTGGTTATCATCACCGGATACGCTACTGTGCCATCGGCGGTGGAAGCGCTGCAAAAAGGAGCCTACCACTACCTGGCCAAGCCACTTAAGATCGATGAGGTAAGGAGCACGGTGAGCCAAGCGCTGGCAAAAAAACAAAAGGCCCATAGACCAAAAGGTCCGGTGCTCTGCTTTGTCGGGCCGCCGGGCACAGGCAAGACCTCCCTAGGGAAATCTATTGCCTCCGCCATGGGGAGAAAATTTGTTAGATTGGCTTTGGGTGGGATGAAAGATGAAGCTGAAATCAGAGGCCATCGCCGGAGCTACGCCGGAGCCATGCCCGGACGGATCATCGACGCCGTCCGGCGGGTAGATTCCAGGAATCCGGTATTCATGCTGGATGAGATCGACAAGGTGGGCCAGGACTTCCGGGGCGATCCGGCCTCCGCTCTTCTCGAAGTATTGGACCCCGAACAGAATGAGCACTTCCTGGATTATTACCTGGATGTGCCCTTTGACCTTTCCGGCGTGATGTTCATCGCCACCGCCAATCTGGTGGACCCTATTCCCAGGCCTCTCCTCGACCGCATGGAGCTTTTGGCTCTATCCGGGTATACCGATGAGGAAAAGAAACGCATTGCTCTCGAGTTTCTCGTCCCCCGGCAAATCCAGACTTCTGGCCTTTCCGGCTCTCCACCTGAATTTACCCCGGAGGCCCTGCTCAAAATTATTAGAGAGCACACCAGGGAGGCCGGGTTGAGAAACCTCGAACGGGAGATTGGTTCCATTTGCCGCAAGATCGCTCGAAAAGTTTTGCAACAAGGAAGGAAGGAGAAATCACTTCTCGTCACTCCCGAATTGGTGGAGGACTATCTCGGGCCAAGGAAGTTCCACTATGAGGTTGCCGAAGCCAAGGATCGGATCGGAGTCACCACTGGATTGGTCTGGACTGAAACTGGTGGGGATATCGTCTTTGTAGAAGCCACCAAGATGAAAGGAAACAATAAGTTGATCCTCACCGGCTCCCTGGGAGAGGTGATGCAGGAGTCGGCCCAGGCTGCCTTAAGTTACATCCGCAGTAACGCCGAGCGCTTCAAAATTGACCAGGATTTTTTCTCCGAGCATGATATCCACATCCATGTGCCTGCCGGCGCCATTACCAAGGATGGGCCCTCGGCAGGGCTCACTCTGGCCATGGCCCTGATCTCGCTTTTGACAGGCAGGCCTGCAAAGAGGGAGGTGGCCATGACCGGTGAACTTACCCTGACTGGCAGGATACTTCCGGTAGCCGGGATCAGGGAAAAATTACTGGCAGCTCGCCGGGCAGGAGTAAAAGCTGTTGTGTTTCCTGAGAAAAACAGAGTTGACCTCGATGACCTTGGCCCTGAAATCCGCACTGATATTGAGGTGGTTCTTACCAGCAGTGTGGAGGAGGTGGTAGATCTCGTCTTACGCTAGCCAGGATACTTCATGAATTACTGTCGCGAGACTGCGAAGATGGGCGTGCCACCTGGCGCAACCGCAGGGTGTTGGTTTCGAGGCGTACTTGAATAGTGCGCCGCAGGGGCCGACACCCGAGGACGGCAGGAAGAACGGCCATATTATTCGCGGTCCCAGCAGGTGATTCATGAAGTATCCTGGCTATAACGCCTCCTCGGAATTTTCGTCAAATCCCCAGCGCTTTAGCTTTCGCCACAAAGAAACCCGATCGATTCCCAGGATCTCGGCAGCCCTGGTCTTGTTCCCATCCACCTGTCTCAAGATCCAGTTGACATATTCCACCTCATTCTCCTCCAAAGTGGGGAATTGCTGGCTCGCTTGCCGGTAGACCTTGAGGGTGTACTGCCCCAGTTCCTGGGGGAGGTGCTTCGTCAGGATTTCGTCTTCGTTACAAAGGACAACAGCCCGCTCAACGATGTTTTCCAGTTCACGGATGTTTCCCGGGTATTCGTAGTTCACCAGGACTTCCATGGCCTCATCCGAGAAACCCTTGATGGATTTTCCCTGAGCCTCGGCATAACGTTCCAGAAAGTGATGGGCCAGCAGCGGGACGTCGTCCCTTCGTTCCGCCAGGGGAGGAAGACGGAGACTGACCACATTCAGCCGGTAGAAAAGATCCTTGCGGAAACCGCCTGCTTCCACCTCCCTATTCAAATCCTTGTTAGTAGCGGCAACGATGCGGATGTCAACCTTTATAGACTGGGTTCCCCCCACGCGAAGCAAGGACTTCTCTTCTATCACCCGCAGAAGTTTAACCTGCATGGACAGTGGCATGTCACCAATCTCATCAAGAAAAACAGTGCCCCTGTTTGCCGCCTCCAGAAGACCTATTTTGGTGCTGGTGGCCCCGGTAAAGGCATCTTTCTCGTGGCCGAAAAGTTCATTGGTGAGGAGCTCCTCAGTGAAAGCCCCGCAGTTGAAAGCGAGAAAACGCTCTTCGGCGCGGCCACTCTGGTAATGAATTGCCCGGGCGAACAGCTCCTTGCCTGTCCCTGTCTCGCCAAAAATGAGGACATTACAGTCGGTGGGTGCAATCTGCCCTATCAGCACCACAAGCTCTTGGATCTTTCTGCTCTTACCTATGATAAAGGGGATTCCCGCTCCTCTGTAGCAATCCCGTTTGAGCACCCGCAGCTCGTCCTTGAGAGCCTTTTTTTCCAGGGCTCTCTTGACAATCATCCGCACTTCATCGATTTTGTAAGGTTTGGGTATGTAGTGATAGGCACCCTTTTGCATTGCTTCAATGGCGGTGGCCACCGTGGCGTATGCGGTGAGCATCACCACCTCGGTATCGGGATACTGCTCTTTGGCCCTGGCCAAAACCTCCATGCCATCCACCTGCTTCATTTTCAGGTCGGTCATGACCAAATCGAATTCAGTGTTCGACAACTTCTTGAGGGCAGTAATGCCACTGTCCGCTGTTACCACATCAAAGCCATCTTTTCTCAGAATGTGTTCGAGGTTCTCCCTGGCAATGGCCTCGTCGTCTACGACAAGTATGCGGCTTTTTTTCATCGGTCTTTAGTCTCCCGAGTACTTTGGGTCTCTGAGTGGGAGCCTGATGGTGAAAACGCTGCCCTCTCCCCCCTTGCTTTCAACGCTGATCGTTCCCTCGTGTTGTTCGATGATTCCATGAGCCACCGATAAGCCGAGTCCGGTACCGTAGCCAACCTCTTTGGTGCTAAAAAATGGGTCGAATAGGTGTGGCAGGTGCTCATCGGGTATACCGCAACCGGTATCCTGCACCTTTATCTCCACCTGTTTCATTCTCCTATTCTCTGCGGCGGTTATAGTGATGCGACCCTGCTCATTGGGCATGGCCTGAGAGGCATTCAACAAGAGGTTGAGGAGGACTTCCTGTAGCTTTTGAGCATCTACATAGATATCCAGTTCCTCGGGAATCTCGGTAAAGATTTCCACTCCTGCCGGCAATTGGCTGGTGATGAGTCTGGTGGTCCTAATTACCAGGTTTTCAAGGTTCACCCAATTCTTTTGGAATTCACGCTCCCGGGAAAATTCCAGCAGCCCTTTAACGATGTCACGGGCTCTATCCACCTCTTGATCAATATTTTTGAGGAGTTTTCCCATAAACTCTGTATTGCCCTCAGCTATTTCCTCCTGCACAATCTGGCAAGAGGTGGAGATATTGTTCAAGGGATTATTGAGCTGGTGGGCGATTCCAGATGTCAGAACTCCCAGGGAGGAAAGTTTCTGAGCCTGCACCAGTTGGTCCTGCCGCTTCTGAAGCTCGCTGATCATCTTGTTGAAAGCCTCCACCACAGACTGGGTCTCGTCCCTTGTCTGCACCACCGGCAACGGCTTGAAATCACCCTCGGCGATCCGCTGGGTGGTATTTTCAATAACCGTAAGGGGCCTGACAATTTTTCGGCTAACCAGCACAATCAGAAACAAGCCGAGAAGCAGGAGGATACAAACGGCGAAGAGAATCTTGGTCTTGAGGGATTTGACAATTTGCTGGACCCGGGAGTGCTCGAAGTCGGATAGTCGCAAAGATAAATCAACCAATTCTTTGCCCACTTGCCTGATTTCTGCCTCGATCTCAGCTTTAGGTCGCGGCTTCGGATTGTCTCCACCTTTTTCGGTCACAAGCTCCCGCAAAAGATGACCATAACGCTCCATCTCGCTCTCGAGCCTTTCCAGATAGCTAACGCCTCTCAAGCCCTCCACGTCAGGGTGTAACCGCATATATACCTTCTTTCCTCTTTCCAGGTGGGCTAGAGCTTCGTCAAAGTTCTCTCTTTCTCCGTAGAGCAGGAAATTCTTCTCGTAACGCCTGGCTTCCAAGAGGGTATCGTGTAGTTCGTGGCCTTTAACCACAAATTCAATTTTGCGCTCAATTGTTAAGAGGTTGCGGTAGGCGATGAGTCCCACACCCACAAAGGCAATAATGGACAGAGCAAAACCCAGAATCACCTTGTTGCGAATGGAGAAATATCTACTGGAAAAGAATTTCGCCATAGGGTCTAGTTCCTCCTAATTAGTCTGTTTTTACAATATATGGTACACGGGTGCAAATAGCAAACGGCAAGATTTACCCTTCACCTTTAAAAGAAAAGGTATTGCTGTAGGAAGAGAATAGATTCATTGTCCCTATGGTAATAATTCGCTTATGCAGTACTTAGTTTTGCTGCCATGTCATTTTCCCAAATTGATGTGAGATGTGAGATCTGGGATGTGAGTCATGGTATTTAGGGATTTAGAGATTGCGAATTTA
>JAJDNT010000119.1 GCA_022340515.1 Deltaproteobacteria bacterium | reverse complement strand
ATTGATCTCATCCGGCGCCGCTATCCCCACAGGGCGCTGTTTTTAACCGACCCGGCGGAAAGGACGAAGGCCTGCGAGGAAACTCCCGGCGCGGGCGAGGAAATCCTCTGCCATTTCACCAATGATGCTGAGGTCCTCAGGGTCCTCAAAGATCACCTCCACCGTTACGGTCTTGCAGTTGACGGTGTGGCCTGCTTTGATTGCGAGTATTTGGGATCCGCCGCTTATCTTGCCAGCCAGCTTGGCCTGCCCTTCCCTTCCCCCTCTGCTGTGGCCCAGAGTCGCAACAAATTTCTCTCTAAGGAAGCGTGGAAAAGAGCCGAAGTTATTTGTCCGGAAGCTGCCGTCGTCCGCAACCGGTCAGAGCTCTACGACTTCGTTGACCGGGTAGGCAAACCTGTAATTTTGAAACCCCTTACCGGCTCGGGAGGCGAGCTCGTTTTCCGTTGTGGTGATCATACTGATTGCCTGCAAGCCTATGACATCATGATTAACCGCCTCAGGGAGGCGGGAGAAAACCGCTTGTACCTCCAGGATCCCTTAGCCCCCGGAGATTTGGATCCCATTCAGGATGTGGTCCTGGAGGAGTTCATCCCCGGCCAAGAGTATAGCTGTGACTTCTTTTTGGAAAACGGACGTCTAGAGGTCATCCGCACGGCAAAGAAGATTCCCACTGCAGAAGCTCAGGTGGGAACAACCACCGCCGCCTATATCGTTCCGGCCGAACTTCCGGCGGAAATATGCTTCTCCCTCCTCCAGGATCAACTGCGCCGGGCAGCCACCGCACTCGGCCTCGACAGGGCTCTATGCATGGTAGATTTCATTGTATGGCAGGGCAAAACTTACCTACTCGAACTCACGCCCAGACCTGGGGGCGATTGTCTTCCCTGGTTGATCCAGAAGAGCTGTGGTCTCGACATGATTGGCCTGGCCTTGGATATGGCCCAGGGCCGAAATATTTCTACCCTTCCAAGACAAAGCTGGAAGACTTTGGTGGGATTGCGTCTTTTCGCCCAGCATGGAGGCATAGTTAGGGAGATCGACGAAGGGGACCTCCGCCGGGATCCAAGGGTGCAGGAGATTTTCATCAAACGGAAGCCGGGACATAGGGTGATCCTTCCACCAAATGACTACGATTCTCGACTTCTCGGCCATGTGATCTTCAGGCCAAGGGCAAGCAATTCCCTGGAGGCGGAATGCACCGAACTGGCGGGTAAACTCAAAGTAGTAATGGAGTTGGAAGGATGAACAATTCCACAACTGTTCTCCACAAGGCTGCCGAAATCCTAGAGAATGTCAGCCCCATCCTCGAAGATGAAGTCATTTGCGCTTACGTCCGCTCGTTTTTGTCCCAAAGGAAACTCTTCTTGGACTTTTCAAGGCGGTATGGGACTCCCGTTTATGTATTCGACGAAAATGTTTTGCACCAACGGGCAGAGCAGTTTACTACCACTTTTTCAAAGGAGATTCCGGGACTACGTTCATTTTTCGCCATGAAGAGCAACAACCACCCGGCAGTGGCCCAAAGTCTGGTGGAATTCGGCCTCGGCCTAGATGTCTCAAGCGGCCTGGAGCTCGAGAATGCTCTTGCTACAGGTTGTCAACACATTCTTTTTAGCGGACCGGGAAAAACCGAGGCAGAACTCGATCTGGCAGCGGCCAACTCTGAAGCGGTTACCGTGCTTATAGACAGCTTCGGTGAACTGGACCGTCTGGAGAGTGTTTCCAGGTTGCGAAACGTGGTGGTCCGGGCAGGGGTTCGTCTTACCACTGAGGAGAAGGGGCTGTGGCGGAAGTTCGGTGTGCCTCTGGCCCAACTGGAAAGCTTTATGACAATGGCTGAAGACTACGAGCACGTCCGTCTATGCGGGCTTCAGTTTCACACCAGTTGGAACCTCACGCCCTCCTCCCAGGTATCCTTCTTGATTCGTCTTGGGGAAGAACTTGCGGCCATGAAGGGGCAACGGGCCAAGAGCATAGAATTTCTAGACATTGGCGGCGGCTACTGGCCGCCCCGGGGAGAATGGCTCCACTTTTCCGCCACCCCCCAAGGACGGATTACCCAGATGGTTTTGCCCGAAGCCAAAGGAGGTGATCGCTACAGATACCCTGCAGAACCCCTGGAAATTTTCGCCGCCGAAATCAGCAAAGCCTTGCGCCGCCACATCTTCCCTTATGTTGAATGCCAAGTGTTCACTGAACCGGGCCGCTGGCTGGTCAACGACTCCATGCATATCCTCTTGACCGTGGTGGACAAGAAGGCAGAGGATCTGGTTATTGTCGACGGCGGTACGAATATTGTCGGCTGGGAGCGCTTCGAAACCGACTATTTCCCGGTGATCAATCTCTCCAACCCTTCCTTCATGGAACGAGACTGCTTCATCTTCGGTTCCCTATGTACCCCGCACGATGTCTGGGGATACCGCTATTTCGGCGAAGGAATCGAACCGGGCGACATCCTGATGATCCCCAGTCAAGGTGCTTACACCTACAGCCTTAGGCAATCCTTTATCAAGCCCCTCGCCCAAGCCTTTCCCCTCTGAGGTTTGTATCAGACTTTCAAGACACATTTTTACCCATTATTTGCCGTACCAGAAATGGGTAATCTTACCCATTTCTGGTACGGCCAGTTTCGGGTAATTTTTTGGTAACTGGTTGGGTTGGCTCTTTTCTGGTGAGAAAAAAGGGTGGGGCTAACTGGTTATTGTGGTCCTTTTTTGTCTTCCACTTCCTGGTAGCTATTATCCTCAGGGGATGCCCCAGTATTTTGGGGTGATGGGTTTTGTTTTCTCTCAACACTCTTCTGCCAACGCATATAAGGTGTATTGAAAATGAAGGTGCTGGCAAAGGTGGCCAGCATCATTATGCCGAATACTAGGTCAGTCATGTGCAAGTCCAGCGTAGTTCCACTCCAGGAGGACAAAAGGATAATCAGCGTAAGTTGGATTATGGACTTTACGGTCCCTAACCGTTCCTTCCTGACTTGGGCGGTGCCCCAAACGGCCACGGTAAAGACCACCAGGACCCCCACGCCAACAGGGCCCAGGTAGCTGAAGAGTCGGTGGAAATGAATCCAGTCTACCCCACTTACCAGGCGATAGCCGATGAGTGCAACCAGGGCATAGCCTGTGTGCTTGAACAAGGGGAACCTCTCGATCAAACGGATAAACACCCCTGCCACCAACCGCATGAATAGAATCCCGAGCATACCGCCCATTAAAATTACCCAAATTTTTTTGGATATACCCAGAGCAGCCATGATGCTGTCTATGCTAAAGGCTATGTCCATCAACTCCACTTTGATGACGGTAGCCCAGAAGCCTCTACCGTAGGGGGAAATCTCCGACTTTTGCATCTGCCCAGCAAAGAAATGCTCATAGCCCAGCCACAAGAGATAGCCGCCGCCAATTAGCTGCAAGGTCCAGAACTGGATCAAATAGGTTCCCAGGGCAATGGCAACGACCCGGAAAAA
>JAJDNT010000176.1 GCA_022340515.1 Deltaproteobacteria bacterium | reverse complement strand
CCACACCCGGTATTGAAAAAATTGACAGTCTTACTTATCTGGAAGTCTTGCAAAAACAACTCAAGGTAATGGATGCCACCGCGATTTCTTTGGCTATGGACAATAATATGCCTGTAATCGTCTTCAACCTCACAAAACCGGGTTACATTAAAAAAGTTGTCATGGGTGAACCGGTCGGCACTATTGTGAAGGGAGAGGATAATGGTTGACGAGATATTTGAAGACTTGAAGGAACGGATGGGAAAGTCAATAGAGTCTCTTAAACGAGAATATAGTCGGCTGCGCACCGGCAGGGCTTCTGTTTCTTTACTGGACGGAATTCGGGTCTCTTATTACGATACGCCTACCCCCCTGAACCAGATGGCCTCACTGGCGATTCCTGAACCCCGCCTCATAGTCATTCAACCATGGGACAAGACTGCAATCGGCGATATCGAAAAGGCAATTTTGAAATCAGAACTAGGTCTTACCCCAATGAACGATGGCAAAATAATTCGCATCTCCATACCTCCCCTAACCGAGGAACGGCGAAAAGAGCTGGTAAAAGTTGCACGTAAAATGTCTGAAGACAACAAGGTCGCCATTAGAAACATTCGTCGCGATGCCAATGAAATGCTGAAAGACCTCAAAACAGAAAAGGAAATAACCGAAGACGACCTATACCGCACGCAGGATGAAGTTCAGAAAATAACCGACGACTTCATTTCGCAGGTGGACGAATTGTGCACGGCCAAAGAAAAAGAAATACTCGAAATTTAGCCTGGGATTTCACCCTCTTCCCGCCGGTCCAATGACAGAAATAGATGAGTAATGGTTACTAACCCTACTCTGTCAAAAAAAAATACCATTCCTGACCAACCTGCCTCGGAAAAGGTCAATCGTGAAAACCTGCCCCGGCACCTGGCCATCATCATGGATGGCAATGGTCGTTGGGCCAAAGAGCGCAATCTCAGCCGCATCCAGGGCCATCGTGCCGGAGCTGAGTCAGTGCGAGTTATAGTCCGATCCTGCCGTAAAATTGGCATTCCAGTACTTACCCTTTACGCTTTCTCCAAAGAAAACTGGCAGCGCCCCTCGCGCGAGGTTCGGGCCCTTTGGCAACTTCTGAGCAGATACCTCAAATCCGAGCTCGGAGAGATGATGGAGAACTCCATCCGACTTAATGCTATAGGGGACATTCAAGAATTGCCTAAAAGCGTCCACCGTCTTCTTGTTGACACTGTGGAGAAAACTAGGGCAAACCGTGATATGATCCTCAATCTAGCTCTTAGTTACAGCGGTAGAAGCGAAATAGTCCGGGCGGCGCAGAAGTTGGCGGCTAGCTGCATGGCAAAGGAGCTGCAACCTGCGGAAATAGATGAGGTGATCTTTTCCAAAAATCTCTATACTGCAGACATGCCGGATCCGGATCTCCTCATTCGCACCAGCGGTGAGCAACGGATAAGCAACTTTCTCCTTTGGCAAATGGCCTATACCGAGCTTTATGTGAGTCCGCTATACTGGCCGGACTTCCGCGAGCCCGAACTAATGGAAGCACTCGCCGACTATCAGCGGCGCGAAAGAAGATTTGGTAAGACCGGAGAACAAAAAGAAAAGGAGGTGTAGGAGCATTGAATTAACGGCAGCACCTGCCAACCTTTAGTGGCAGGATGCAGATTCGCTAAAACTTTAAAACAGTGGAGGACGAGCAAATGAAACGAATCATTGTGGGGTTGACCATCTGCTGTTTGGTCCTTGGGCTCCAAACAGCCAAGGCAGCCACCAGGACCTTCAAGCTTGCCCATGCAGTGAGCACCACCGCACCGTATCACCTCGGTGCCGAGAAATTTGTCGAGACCTTAACCGAGCTAGCAGGTGATCGTTTCGAAATTCAAATTTTTCCCAACAAACAACTCGGCAGTGAACGTTCACTGGTGGAGCAACTACAGATTGGCACCATCGATTTAGTCGTTACTTCCACAGGTCCTCTCGGAGGTTTTGTCCCCGAGATGCTTGTGGTTGACCTGCCGTTTCTTTTCCGCGACACCCAGCATGTTGATCATGTCTTCGAGGGCCCCATTGGAAAGAACCTCCTGGCCAGCCTACAAAAAGCTGGTATCCAGGGGCTTGCCTTCTGGGAAAACGGCTTCCGCAACCTTACCAATAACCGCCGCCCTGTTCTTCAGCCCGAGGACTGCCGTGGCCTTATAATCCGCACCATGGAAAATGAGGTTCACCTGGAATCTTTCCGCCTCTTGGGTGCCAATCCCACGCCAATGGCATGGGGAGAGGCACTTACCGCCTTAAAACAGGGAACCATCGACGGCCAGGAGAATCCCATAAACATTATCTATACGCACGGCATTTACGATTTCCAGAAATATCTGGCGATGACGGCCCATTTTTACTCCCCGGCCCTGCTGCTCATGAACCTTAAGAAATTCGAGAATCTGTCGCCATCAGACCAGAAAATCTTCCTGGAAGCCGCTCGAGTTGCTGGCCGCTATGAGAAGCAAGTAATTCGGCAAAATGAAGCTGAAACCTTGAAGAAACTTGAAGCTCTCGGTATGCGGGTGACCCGCCCGGATCGTAGCCTTTTCCGAAAGGCCATGGCCCCTGTCTATGAAAAATACCAGTCGAGATTCGGAGAAGCCCTCATCCAGGAAATTTTGGATACACCCTAAGTGTAATTGAGTAATTAGGGAATTGGGTGATACTGGGGATTTGCAGGCAACTTACACTGCTCAATTTATATAATTCCTGAATCCCAAAATCCCTGAATTCCTCAATTCCGTGTGTAGAGGTTTCCAATGCTCTCCCGGGTAAGTCATTGGCTCAATCGCCTAAGCGAAGTTGTGTGTTGCGGTGTTCTACTGGCTATGACGGTAACAGTAGTACTACAGGTAGTCTGCCGTTACATCCTGGGGGCCGCTTTAACATGGTCCGAGGAATTTGCTCGCTATGGGTTGGTTTGGATTACCTTCCTGGGTGCAGGGATTGCTCTAAAAAGAAGAGCTCACATGGGAGTTCTGGCCATAGTGGAAATGTTCTCTCCGGGAGTCCGAAAGGGCGTCCAAGTGTTTACTATTTTTGCTGTCATGGTCTTTCTCGTCATCGCGACTTTAAAGGGTACCGAACTGGCTGTTTTCAACATGAAACAGTTGTCACCCGCCATGGGGCTTCCTATGGGCTATGTCTATCTAGCTATTCCCATGGGCTGTCTGGTCATGATCATACATGCAGCGGACCATTTGCTCGATTTATTGCGCCCCTTGCCAGTTAGCGTCATAGGAGAAGCAGGTGATTAGCATTTCTATCAGCTTCATTTTTCTCTTATCACTTGGAGCTCCAATCGCTTTTTGTATCGGCATTAGTGCCCTGGCAGGCCTAATACAGCTTGGTGATATCCCCTTGCTTCTTATTCCCCACATGATGTTTCAGGGAACCGACTCCTTTCCCTTGCTGGCTGTCCCATTTTTCGTTTTGGCCGGCGCCTTGATGAATGCTGGTGGCATCACCCGCAGACTGGTTAACTTCGCCAATCTTCTCGTGGGCCATGTTCGCAGCGGCCTCGCTCTCGTCAATGTGGTGGCCAGTATGTTCTTTGCAGGTGTTACTGGGGCAGCAGTGGCCGATACCTCGGCCATCGGGTCGGTTCTAATACCAGCCATGAGGGAGGAAGGTTACGATCTTGATTTTTCTGCAGCCATCACAGCTGCATCATCCACCATGGGACCAATTATCCCGCCTAGTATACCGATGATCATCTACGGAGTTTCTGCAGAACAATCTATCGGCGCTCTTTTCTTGGCGGGGATTATCCCTGGCCTGCTAATCGGCTTGGCCCTTATGGCAGTTGCCTACTTCAGCAACAGCCAGCCCCTGGGTCGTTCCAGACCACGGGGAGAAGCTACCACCTGGCGGTCTCTTCTTCTGGGGTTCAAAGACGCCCTATTAGCTCTTTTTATGCCCGCCTTTATTCTGGGTGGAATTCTTGCAGGCGTCTTCACCCCCACCGAAGCAGCGGCTGTCTCGGTATTATACGCTTTTTGTGTGGGCCGATTTGTCTACAACGAACTAAGCTGGCGTCAGCTGCCGACACTAGTGCAAGAAAGCCTGGTGGTAACTGCAGTTATCATGTTCATCATAGCCAACGCCGCCATTTTTGGTTGGTTGGTAGCCGCTTTGCAGCTGCCCCAAAAGATCATCGGACTTTTCACTGCAGGCATCAGCAGTCCTTGGTTGATTCTTATTTTAATCAACGCTTTTCTCCTGCTGGTAGGGACCTTCATGGAAACAACTGCCTCCCTAATCATTCTGACTCCCGTGCTCCTGCCCCTGGCGAAGCAGATCGGCCTCGACCCGATCCACTTCGGTGCTATCATGGTCCTGAATCTGGTAATTGGTCTAACTACACCTCCTTTAGGAGTCTGTCTCTTTGTCAGCAGCGGCATAGCAGGTATCTCTCTGGAAAGAATCAGCCGAGCCATGATTCCTTTTTTGCTCGCTGCAATCGTGGTGCTCTTACTGGTAACTTACATCCCTTCTCTTTCTCTGTGGATCCCACAACTCTTTCTCCAGCGGTAATCCGCACAGCCCCTGGCGCAGAAGGGACAGGAAGGGCGAAAAAGGATGGCGAGGGAGATGGGAAGATTAACCATAAGTAAATAGCCCGGCTCACCCGACTCGCCTCCTTTTAGGCGCAATCTCAAAACAGACTTGATGCAAGGGAAATTTCATATTATGGTGTTGGCTTTATAGGGCGAACTTATGGAGAAGAATAGGATTGACAAGCAGCATTTGCATCGCTGGCTCACCGCAGCTGTGGCTCTGCCACTATTAGCAATTATTATTGCTCTCGGTCCTGGCTGGCTCTTGCTAACCCTGGTAATCCTGGTAACTGCGGGCGGGATGATAGAGCTGCTCAGCTTACTCGCACCTGAAACAAAGTCCTGGGTCCGTATTGTAACTCTGGCTACAAGCCTGCTGCTGCCTCTGGCGACATATTGGCAAGGGATTCTTGGCCTGAGTACTGCCACAGTTGTTGTAATTTTCGTGACCCTAACTATCCATTTGCTGCTCTATGCCAAGGAGGAAGCAATCTTGCAATCTCTGGGGGCATTGGTTTTCGCCCAGCTCTACATCCCCTTTTTGCTCAGCCATGTGCTGCTCCTTTTTCAGGTGCCATCCGGGAGACGCTGGATTTTCTTTCTTTTCTTTGTCATTTTTGCTGGAGACACCGGAGCCTATTACGCCGGCCACCGCTTGGGACGGCACAAGCTTTGGCCTGCAGTCAGCCCTGGCAAGACAGTCGAAGGTGCCGTTGGCGGCCTTTTGAGCTCCTTGGCCACTGCTCTGCTGGTGGGAAAACTATTGCTTTCTCTAGGGGAATCCGGTATCACCTTTCTTCTCTTTTTAGGATTGGTTATAGCTTCGGTGGGCCAGATGGGTGACCTGATGGAATCAATGATTAAACGGGTAAGTAAAGTTAAGGATGCCAGTAGCATACTTCCCGGGCATGGCGGTTTGTTAGACCGATTGGACAGTTTGATCTTCGCTTTTCCTTTGACCTACTATGGGGTCGTCTTTTTTGGTTAACTGCGTTGTCGGTCCTGCTCAACTCCAGTATTCCTGAGAGAGTCTGGTACAGCTGGAGTAATGGAATACTGGAGTGATGGAGTACTGCAAGACAAAGACCTTGATTTAAATGCCTTTCCAATACTCCAACACTCCATCACTCCAACACTCCAAAAGTAGATCTAGCCAAATGAGACTGTCTAAAGTGGCCATGCTTGTGAGGATGGCCTGACAGTCCAGATTGAAAGGAAAATTTACTTTGAAAAAAATCGCTATTCTCGGCTCAACCGGCTCAATCGGGCGCAACGCTCTACAAGTAATTGAACAATTCCCCGATCGTTTTCAAGTCGTTGGCCTAGCGGCGGGGAGAAACATCGATCTGCTGACAGAACAAATCCAACGCTTTCGACCCAAGGTTGCTGCTGTCCTTGATCAGGAATTGGCTGACGATGTGACCAGTCGCCTACCAGGGGATACCGGAGTGAAGATTTTTGCCGGTTCAACAGGTTACCAGAAACTTGCCAGTCACACCGATGCCGACATGGTACTTTCCTCCATGGTAGGAGCGGCAGGTCTCATTCCTACTCTTAGTGCCATCCGGGCCGGTAAAGAAGTGGCCTTGGCCAACAAGGAAACCTTGGTCATGGCCGGAGCCCTAGTCATGGGAGAGGTCCAGAAATACAAGGTAACACTGCTACCGGTGGACAGTGAGCACAATGCCATATTCCAGGCCCTGGAGGGGCATAGACGAGAAGACCTCAAACGAATCTTGCTAACCGCCTCAGGCGGCCCCTTTCTCAATTTACCAAAGGAGCAACTCGAATCCGTTACTCCAGCCCAGGCTCTGGCTCATCCCAACTGGGAAATGGGTGCTAAGATCACCATTGACTCAGCAACCATGATGAACAAGGGTCTGGAGGTTATTGAGGCCAAGTGGCTCTTTGAGGTTCCAGTGGAAAAAATCGTAGTACACATCCACCCTCAGAGTATAGTTCACTCCATGGTGGAGTATGTGGACGGGTCAGTTATCGCCCAATTGGGTATGCCGGACATGCGTGTCCCCATAGCCTACGCTCTAGCCTACCCCGAACGTCTGAAGTTAGGTCTCCCTACTCTAGACCTCTTCTCGGTGCAGACCCTCACCTTCCAGGAGCCCGATCTTGGCCGTTTCCCCTGCCTTGACTTGGCCTTTACTGCCTGCAAAGCGGGCGGAACCATGCCTGCCGTCCTCAACGCTTCCAATGAGGTGGCGGTGCAAGCCTTTCTTGACAACCGTATTCCCTTTCTGGGAATCTCCAGGTTGGTAGACAAGGTCATGCAAGAGCATGAACTTGCTCCGGCAACAGAGTTGGAGGCCATTCTGGCAGCCGACTCCTGGGCGAGAACAAGAGCGGAGGAGATGATAGGTCGTGGATAATGGGTCATGGGTAAGAGGCTATGGGTCATAGGATTTCTTCTACCTATAACCTATTACCCATGACCTATGACCCTTCACAAACTTATCTGCTTTATTGGCAGGAAACCTGCATAGGTGAACTCGAAGCTAACCCGGATATTTCATGAATTGATGTCGCGAGACCATGAAGATGGGCGGGCCACCGGGTAACCGCAGGAGGTTGGTTTCGAGGCGTACCTGAACGGTACGTCGCAGGAACCGACACCCGAGGACGCCCGGAAGGACGGCCATATCCATGGTCCGCCGTAGGCGGATTTATGAAACATCCGGGCTAATGTTGGCAATAAGAATCAGAGCACGTTATAATGCAAAAGTGATTTTAGTCCTTATATTGGATAATGATAAACTAGAATCGAGGAGTAGTTAAATCTTGGAAGCTCTTTGGGCATTTTCTCGAACTGTATTATCTTTTGTTGTCTCTTTGGGAATACTCATTTTTATCCATGAGTTTGGCCACTTTTTGGCAGCTAAGATTTTCAGAGTTAAAGTGGAACGCTTTTCCCTAGGATTTGGCCCACGTCTGTTTGGCAAACAGGTTGGGGACACCGACTACCGTATTTCAGCCTTTCCCCTTGGTGGATACGTGAAGATGCTCGGTGAATCTACCGATGAGGAAATTCCAGAAAATTTGTACCCTGTCTCCTTTTCCCACCAGCCACTGAGGAGACGCATAACCATAGTTGCAGCGGGTCCTACTTCAAATTTGCTCTTGGCAGTAATTCTCTATGCCATAATCTTCGCACTCTTCGGTCTTACAAAAACGACCACTCACATCGGTTCAGTGACCCCGGATTCTCCTGCAGCCGCCGCTGGTCTGCAGACAGACGACAAGGTACTCGAGGTTGAGGGTACCCCCGTGGAAGAATGGAGTGACTTGTCTAGACTTATTCAGGATAGTGGTGGCAAGCCCATTGAGCTTAAAGTACAACGGGGAGATGAAACATTCAAGGTGGTGCTTACTCCTGAGATAAAGGAAACCCAGACCATCCTCGGGGAAAAGGTTAGCCGACCCCTTATCGGCATTGTTGCCTCCAACAACGTTATTGTTGAAAAAATCAATCCCCTTCAAGCTGGATACTATGCCGTCACTCAAACAATCGGCATGATAAAGCTCACCTTTGTTGTTCTCGGAAAACTGATCGTTGGTGCAATCTCGCCCAAAACTCTAGCTGGTCCCATCGGCATAGCTCAGATGTCCGGTGAAGTTGCCAAAGCTGGGCCGCTGGCATTTCTATCTTTCCTGGCCCTGCTCAGTATCAACTTGGGAATCTTAAACCTCCTTCCTATTCCGATTCTGGACGGTGGCCATCTGCTTTTCTTCACTATAGAGGGAATTAGGGGTAAGCCCCTCAGTATCAGGAAGAGAGAATTGGCCCAGCAAGTTGGTTTGTTCCTCCTCATTGCCCTCATGGTTTTTGTCTTCTACAATGACATCTACCGCCTGGTTGCCCCGGGCCAGGGGTTTCCTTAAAGAAAGCTATCAGCTGGCAGCAGGCAGAGCAGTGAGAGTTCAATTTTCAAGGTTTTGCCTGTGCTTATCTTTAATCTTTTAACTTTTAATTTGAGGCTATGCGCCTGGCGCTATGCGACGGCCGTGAAGATACTCGCCATTGACACATCGACCCGGGTGGGAAGCATTGCCGTGGTTGAGGGACCACTGCTCAAAGCCCAGCAGATCCTCGACATCAGGGCAACACACAACCAACGCCTCCTGCCTGGAATTGAGCGTATTCTAACAGATGCTGGCTGGTCTTTAGATGACCTTGACGGTTTTGCCGTTAGTCTCGGGCCGGGAAGTTTTACTGGTCTACGAATAGGCCTGAGCATCATCAAAGGTCTTGCTTGGGCCACCGGCAAACCCCTGGCCGGCGTCCCAACTTTGGATGCACTGGCAGCAAATGTTTCCTTTGTCCCATACAAGATTTGTCCTATCTTGGACGCGCGGAAAGGGGAGATCTACACGGCACTTTATCGCCAAGGTGACGAGGGAATTCCTCAAAGGCTCACCTCTTACATGGCCATCAAGCCTGAAGAGGTGTTAGACCTCATATCGGAAACTACAGTGTTGGTCGGCGACGGCCTTTTGTCTTATGGGGACTATCTGAAGAGGGAGTTAGGTAATCGATTGGTTCTGGTTCCACCTCATCTTAGTGTCATCCACGCAAGCTCGGTGGCCTGGTTGGGCTGGCACAGGCTCCGCTCAGGTGAGTCCGAAGACGTCTACAGTTGTACCCCCCTATACGTCCGGCCATCCGAAGCAGAACTCAACAGAGAGTCCAACACACTTTAGATTTAAGATACTCGATACTAGATTCTGGATGCTTGATACTGGTCCTGAATTCTTATACGCTTTGGTGCCTAGTGCTTAGTTCATAGTGCCTAGTTGAAACAGCTGCTTGCTGTCTTTCCCTATGCTCTATGCTCCATGCCCCATGCTCTATGCCTTTTCAAATCCACAATCCCCAATCGACATACTCCAGTACCCCAATTCCTCATAACTGTATTGACAAAACAGTAGAGATCGCATAAACATTATCGATTATTCCTTTAATTTATTCCTAATTGTCCGCATCCAACTTTCCCTTTGATACTGGATGCTCCACAGGGGTAGAATATGGAAAAATGGGATGAGGAATTGATTGCCCGCCTCCTTCCCCACAATGAGGAGTTGAGTAGGTACGTAGAAGATCACCGTCGCTTTGAAGAGCAACTGGAAAAGTTCAATCAGCGCCCTTACTTGACCAATGAAGAAGAAGTGGAGAAGAAACGCATTCAAAAATTGAAATTGGCGGGACGAGACAAAATTGAAGCCATCTTGGCTAAACATAGACAGGGGTGAGTCATGAAGCTAACAGGAGCCCAAATATTCTTTGAAAGTTTGAAAGCCGAAGGAGTTGAGGTGATCTTTGGGCTGCCGGGTGGAGCAGTCATCGACATCTATGATGAGATGCCCAAGCACAATATCCGCCACATCCTTGTGCGCCACGAGCAGGGTGCTACCCACATGGCTGACGGTTATGCCCGGGCCACTGGAAAGGTGGGTGTTTGCCTGGTAACCTCGGGGCCTGGAGCTACCAACACGGTCACCGGCATTGCCACAGCTTATTGTGATTCCATCCCCATAGTGGTTTTCACCGGCCAGGTGCCAACCCCACTGATCGGCAATGACGCCTTCCAGGAGGCCGACATTGTTGGTATCACCCGGCCATGCACCAAACACAACTACCTGGTAAAAGACGTCCGTGATCTTGCCAGGATCATTCGGGAGGCTTTCTTTTTGGCCCGCTCCGGACGTCCAGGACCTATACTGGTGGATCTGCCCAAGGACGTGATCGCCAGCAAAGCCGAGTTTAAATATCCCAAAAACATTTCCATGAAGGGCTATAAACCTACCACTGAAGCTCACATGGGCCAAATCAAAAGAGCATACGCTACAATTGCCAAATCCAAAAGACCGGTAATCTATGCCGGTGGCGGGGTGATTCTTTCCAGCGCCGCCAAGGAGTTGAAAGAGCTGGGAGAGAGACTCAAGTGCCCGGTAACCACTACTCTCATGGGTCTGGGGGGATTTCCTGCGCCCCATGAGTTGTGGCTAGGCATGTTGGGCATGCACGGTACTTTCCGGGCTAATATGGCTGTGGCTAGCGCTGACATGCTCATTAGCATAGGTGCACGCTTCGACGATCGCGTAACCGGCAAGCTGGACGAGTTTGCCCCATCTGCCAAGATCATCCACATTGATATAGACCCAACTTCAATAAGTAAGAATGTTAGGGTGGACATACCTATTGTTGGGGATTGCAAGGACGCCCTTAAAAAGCTCCTGCAACTAGTTAAAGAGAATCCCTTAGAGGACCTGGAAAAACAGAGGCAGCCCTGGCTGGATCAGATCCAGAAATGGAAGGAAACCTATCCCCTAGCCTACGAACAAAAAAATGATCTGATCAAGCCACAATATGTGGTGGAGATGCTGTACAAGCTCTGTAAAGATAAAAACCCCATAATCTCCACCGAGGTTGGTCAGAACCAAATGTGGGCTGCCCAGTATTACCATTATTCTGAGCCCCGTACTCTACTCACCTCGGGCGGACTGGGAACTATGGGCTACGGCATGCCAGCAGCAATTGGCGCCCAAGCTGGCTTTCCTGAAAGGTTGGTCATCGACATCGCCGGAGATGGTAGCATTCAAATGTGTATACAGGAACTTACCACTGCGGTTGAGAACAATTTACCGGTGAAGGTGGCAATACTCAACAACCAGTACCTAGGAATGGTCCGGCAATGGCAGCAGCTGTTCTATGAGAGACAATACTGTGCTACTTGCCTCAAGATGGCACCCGATTTTGTAAAATTGGCCGAGGCCTATGGCGCTGTTGGGTTGCGCGCCACCAAGCCCAACGAGGTGGAAAAGGTAATCCTGGAGGCGATTGCTACCCCCAGGCCGGTATTAATGGATTTTGTCGTCAACCCTGAAGAATGTGTCTACCCCATGGTGCCTGCTGGCGCGGCTACCACACAAATGATCCTGGTATGAGATTGAGTCCGTTGTCCGTGGTTGGCTCACTGTGTTCGCAGCAGAACGCAGAGCGCTAAGCGCATAGCGTTTGGTAAAGAGTGAACAGCGAACGGTAAAACGATTATTTGCTGGCTCTTTCGCAGTTCACCGTTTATTATTTTTTACTCTTTTTTTCACTATGCGCTATGCGACTTTAGACCACGGACTACTGACTACGGACCGTTCTAAGCAGGCACAGTATAGAGCTTGAGAATGTAGGCAACTTATTCAGTTTGCTTCTGCATAAGCTGAAAGGAGAGACGTCGTGAGGCACACCCTCGGAGTCCTGGTGGAGAATCAGCCCGGTGTCCTTTCCCGGGTGGCTGGCCTGTTCAGTGGTAGGGGATTCAACATTGAAAGCCTGACCGTGGCCCAAACTCTTGATCCGCTAGTTTCCCACATCACTCTGGTTACCACCGGCGACGAGACGATCATGGAACAGATTGTCAAACAGCTCAACAAGCTGGTCAATGTGATCAAGGTGATCGATTTCCGTGAAGTGAAATTTGTGGACCGAGAGATGGCCTTGATCAAGGTCAAAGCCGAGGCTCATACCCGTGCTGAGGTACTCCGTATAGTTGATATTTTTAGGGGTAAGGTGGTCGATGTCAGTCCGAATTTCTTAACCGTCGAAGTAACCGGTGATGAAGGAAAAATCCAGGCGATTCTGGACCTGCTGGCTCAGCTGGGAATCGTTGAGGTGGTCAGAACAGGGAGGGTCGCCATTGCCCGCAGCAAGAAAAATAATAAGAAGAAGTAAAGGCGGGTCGCCCTACTGAATCTGCTGCCCATATCCATCGATTTGTGACACGGAGAAGTACAGAAAAACCGCCCTGTTTCCACCCCCTATCAGCGATCGCTGCAGCCCACTTAACCTGGAATTATCTTAAAAAACCAGGCTTTTATATACTACCACCGTTACAGGAGGATATCGTGAAAATCTACTACGATGCGGATGCCGATCTGGGAGTGCTTAAAGGCAAGAAAGTGGCAATCATTGGCTACGGTAGTCAAGGCCACGCCCAAGCACAAAACTTGAGAGACAGTGGCGTAGATGTGGTGGTCGCCGAACTGGAGGGCACTGCCAACTACGACCTGGCTAAGGAACATGGCTTCGAACCCACCACAGCCAGTGAGGCCTCGAGCCTCGCCAGCGTGGTCCAGATTCTTGCTCAGGATGACGTCCAGGCGAAATTATACCGGGACGAAGTTGCCCCCCACATGAACAAGGGTAAAACTCTGGTCTTTTCCCATGGCTTTAATATCCATTTCGGTCAGATCCTGCCTGCCGCCCACCTGGATGTGGTGATGATAGCTCCCAAGGGCCCCGGTCATCTGGTGCGGAGCGAATTCGAAAAGGGTGCCGGAGTGCCATCCTTGGTTGCCATTCACCAAGATGCCACTGGTCACGCCCTGGAGACAGCCCTCGCTTATGCCAAAGGATTGGGAGCAACCCGTGCCGGGGTAATTGAAACAACCTTTATGGAAGAAACCGAGACTGACCTTTTCGGGGAGCAGACCGTACTCTGTGGCGGGGTATCCGAGCTGGTGAAGGCCGGATTCGATACCCTGGTCGAGGCCGGCTACCAGCCGGAAATCGCTTACTTTGAATGCCTCCACGAGCTGAAGCTCATAGTTGACCTCTTTTACCAAGGGGGAATCTCTTTCATGCGCTACTCGGTTAGCGATACCGCTGAGTATGGGGACTACTCTCGGGGTACGCGGATCATTACGGAAGAAACCCGGGAAACTATGCGGGAGATTCTGGCGGAAGTGCAGAGCGGTGAGTTCGCCCGGGAGTGGATCTTGGAAAATCAGGCCGGTCGCCCCGTTTTCAATGCCTTACGGAGGGCGGAGCGAGAGCACCCCATTGAAGAGGTGGGCGCCAAACTGCGTGCCATGATGCCCTGGCTGAAAAAGAAGTAGCTTTTTTTGAAGGAATCGAATAAAAAATTGATACTGTGGTATATATGAACCACAGAGGCCAATGACCCCGCTAGCGCAGAGCGCAGAGCGTTTGGTAAATAGTAAACGGTGAACGGTAAACCGATCATGCACTGGGTTCACAACTGTTCACCGTTTGCCGTTTACTTTTTTTGATATGCCCTGTGCTTTATGCGCTATGCTTTTTTTGTGTCTTGACTTAACTAAAGTTTGCTGGTTGTCGGTGCTATGCGACGGATACCTATTGCCAAGCAGGGCCTACCGTATATTCTTGCTCTTTCAGTGTTGTTGATCCTGCTCTTCTTCTTGGGCTGGACCTTTTTGACCCTATTGGCTTTAATCTTGACGGTTTTAGTGATAAACTTCTTTCGCGATCCCGAGAGGGAAATTCCACAGGTCCCCCACGCTGTACTGGCACCGGCTGATGGTAAGATTGTATTTGTGGGACCGACATTCGAAGACAGGTTTCTCAGTAAAGAGACCTTGAAAATTAGCATCTTTATGTCTATTTTTAACGTCCACGTTAATCGAATCCCTCTCTCTGGGGAAGTGGAGAGTATTCATTACGAAAAGGGCACATTTTTTGCTGCCAATTTGGATAAGGCTTCTCTCGACAATGAACATAACGCAGTAGTTTTGCGAACCCCTGAAGGGGAAAAGATAGTATTCGTACAAATCGCCGGCCTTATTGCTAGGCGGATCGATTGTTGGTTGCAACCGGGCGATTCGGTTCAACAAGGAGAGCGTTTTGGCATGATTCGCTTTGGCTCCAGGTTGGACGTTTTCGTTCCTGCTGACAGCCGCCCGGCAGTGAGCAAGGGGCAACGCGTTAAAGCAGGGGAGAGCATCATATGTTATCATCAGCCAATAAAGTGAAACGCAAAAGTCGAAAGTCCCGCAAAAAAAAGCGAGGGATTTACCTACTCCCTAACCTTTTAACCACAGGTAACCTTTTCTGCGGTTTTTATGGCATAGTTGCTGCTATCAACCACGATTTCAGGACGGCAGCAATAGCTATACTCTTTGCCTGTCTCTTCGATATCTTAGACGGTAAGGTAGCTCGGCTCACAGGTTCCAACAGCCGCTTCGGTTTGGAGTATGATTCTTTAGCTGACCTGGTGGCCTTTGGTGTCGCACCCGCCGTGCTCCTTTATCTATGGGCCCTCGAACCGTTTGGTCGGCTGGGGTGGGTTGCAGCCTTTCTCTTTGTTGCCTGCGGCGCTCTGCGGTTGGCACGATTCAATGTTCAGGCCGATTTAGTTTCTAAAAAGCATTTCGTTGGACTCCCCATACCTGGTGCCGCACTCATGGTTGCCACCACAGTGCTGTTCTTTTATCGAATGGGAGGGAGTGGTCCCACCGAGCACTTCTTATTGCTGGCCATGACTTACATCTTGGGTTTTCTCATGGTCAGCAACATTCCTTTTAACAGCTTCAAGGAGTTTGATGGGTTTCAGCGGATGCCTTTCCGGACACTCTTTATCATAGTCTTGCTTTTTTCGGTAATTGCGGCCCAACCTTCCCTAATGCTTTTCACTTTTGGCCTTGTATATGTGAGTTCAGGTCCCATTGGCTACGTGGTCAGATTTTTACGAAACCGCAAAGAATCCGTTGCTGAAGAAGCCCTTAGCCAGGAAATGTCCAACAGTAAAAAGGCAAGACAATAAAGGAGGCTGACCTGCATTCGATTTAGAATGAGCTAAAATTGCAAACAGATAATTGCGGCTCCCTTGGCAAAGCTTGCACGGCCTAACATATTTCCCCTACCGAATAGTTCCGGGAAGGGGAAATTTTTCTTTTGAGCAAGGTCAACTGCATGTTAGTATCGCCTGTTATACCTCTGTGATTTAAGGACCAAGAAAAAAGGTATTTGAAATGGGAATGACCATTACCGAGAAAATTCTTGCCGCCCACGCGGGCCTGGACAAAGTTGAACCGGGAGAGCTCATCGAGGTGAATGTTGACTTTTCCCTTGCCAACGACATTACCGCGCCCATAGCCATAGAGCGATTTCGTCAGGCAGGGGCCGAAAAGATCTATGATCCGGATAGAGTCGCCCTTGTCCCTGATCACTTCGTGCCCAACAAAGACATCGAATCGGCTACTCAGTGCCAGCTCCTCCGTGAGTTTGCCGCAGAGCACAAACTCCCCCATTTCTTTGAAGTGGGACGCATGGGTATAGAACACGCCCTTTTGCCTGAACAAGGACTGGTTCTCCCAGGAGACGTGGTGGTTGGCGCCGACAGTCACACTTGCACTTACGGAGGACTGGGTGCTTTCGCTACTGGAGTGGGCAGCACAGACCTTGCTGCTGTTATGATCACCGGTCGTACTTGGTTCCGAGTGCCACCATCCATCAAATTCGTCTACCACGGAAATTTGCTTCCCTGGGTTACAGGCAAAGATCTGATTCTTTACACTATCGGTCAAATCGGCGTAGATGGAGCTCGGTACAGGGCCATGGAGTTCACCGGTCCAATTATTACTCAACTTTCCATGGATCAGCGACTTACCATGGCCAACATGGCCATTGAAGCTGGGGCAAAAAACGGCATAATAGCCCCTGACCAGTGTACTCGCGCTTTCGTGGAGCAGAGGGCTCAGCGGGCCTATCAATTTTACCAGAGCGACGACGATGCTCTATATGAGCAGGTCATGACCTATGATGTTAGCGAGATAGAACCCCAAGTGGCCTTACCCCCTTCCCCGGCCAACAGTCAACCGGTTTCATCATTGGGCAGGATTACCATTGATCAGGTGGTCATCGGCTCTTGCACCAACGGTCGGCTCGAGGATTTGAGAGTAGCGGCAGAGATACTTAAAGATCGCCGAATAGCACCGGGGGTGCGCTGCCTGATAATTCCAGCCACCCAGGCTATCTACAGAGAGGCAATGGACGAAGGTTTGTTTACAATTTTCCTGGAGGCGGAGGCTGCCATCAGCACCCCAACCTGCGGTCCTTGCCTGGGTGGGCACATGGGCATTCTCGCTGCTGGTGAGAGGGCAGTGGCTACCACCAACCGGAATTTCGTTGGGAGAATGGGTCATCCGGAAAGCGAAGTATATTTGGCCTCACCCGCCGTAGCCGCAGCCTCGGCCGTGCTTGGCCGTATCGCCAGCCCGACGGACTTAGCTTAGGGGCCTTTAACCACTTTGGCAATCCGGATTTATTGGCATACCAGGATGCGACGAGGCAAGTCTAAACTAAGCACTAAGCACTACAAAGAATTATCTGCAAACACCTTATTTGGTGCCTAGTGCTTACTGCCTAGTGCCTAGTAAAAAATTGCTCTCTGCAACCTCTGGAGGTGCGGATGAAACTCTCTGGAAAAGCTTGGAAATTCGGGGCGGATATTGACACGGATGCCATCATCCCCGCTCGCTATCTGAACACTTCAGATCCCAAAGAGCTGGCAAAACACTGTATGGAAGATGCTGATTCCGAG
>JAJDNT010000150.1 GCA_022340515.1 Deltaproteobacteria bacterium | reverse complement strand
CTACCTAGTGAGTATTCGTACGCTTACCGCTCTGCGCTTTACTCTATGCTCCATGCTCTATGCCCTTAATACAGAAACATGGGTTTTCCCATCACGTGCCGGACCTTTGGCCGGTATTGCTCTGCATCATATAGCTCTCTGACGTCAACTCTTTTCTGCCCGCTCGTAATAGTGCTCATGGGCACATCCGTGTATACTCCCTGGCTCAAGGCGACCATGCGGCCACTCACTTTTTTGAGAACTAGGTCGATAGCCATGTTGGCATAGTTCACTGCCACCATGAGGTCAAGAGAATCCGGAGCCCCACTCCGCATTAGGTAAGAAAGCTGTTGGAAAATAATGTTCTGCCCAGTTAACTTTTTCAGAACCTCACCGGTAGTCATACCAATTCCCCCAAGTTTGCGATGCCCATAGGCGTCAGCCTCGCCATACTGTACCATGTCGCCACTTATCATGCGGGCACCCTCGCTGATAGTGAGCATGGCATAATTGCTGGGATTGTTCTGTTTGTCCTCCATGATCAAACGGGCTAGCCTCTCAGGATCAAAAGGAACTTCTGAAATTATAGCTCGATCAGCACTGGCTAGATAGGCTGAGATTAAAGAAGTTTCACCGCAGTAACGACCAAAAAGCTCAACAACAGCGATGCGTTCGTGGGAACCGGTAGAGGTGCGCAAGGCATGGATAAAATTCACACTCCTGGTTACGGCGGTGGAGAAACCAATACAATAGTCGGTTCCATGAACGTCGTTGTCCATGGTTTTCGGGATTGCCACCGCCGGGAAGCCTTCTTGGTGGAGGCGCTCTCCATAACTGAGGGTGTCATCCCCTCCTATGGGGATCAACACATCAATGCCGAGATGATTCAGATTGCTCAGCACGTGCTCGGTAAAGTCATTGAGTTCTCCTTCCTTCCCCTGGTCTTTGAGAAAGTCAGGGACGTTTTCATACTTGACCTTTCCCGGATTAGTTCTCGAGGTATGGAGATAGGTGCCTCCAGATCGGTCTATGGTACGAACGGTTTTTTTCTCCAACTCTATAATATTCTTTTGCATCGACTCGGGGTCGTTAGGGTTAAACTCAAAAATACCTGCCCACCCTCTGCGGATCCCCACCACCCGAAACCCTTCCTCGATACCGCGATAGACCAGTGCTTTGATGCATGGGTTTAATCCGGGCACGTCGCCGCCGCCGGTGAGTATGGCTATAGTAAGGGGCTTTTTTGCTGTCATACTTTTTCTCCTTCTCACGGTTCGCTCTGAGTCTGCATACCATTACAGAGAAAGTTAAATAATACCTTGACCAATTTTACAGTTATGGATTTTTATCTAGGTTGGTTCAATTTAATCTGAATCGAGCAGTGTAGTCAATAAATAAGGGGAGTGAGATTGCGGACGTGGGATGTTAGATCTCGGATTGCGAAACCAGGAACCCCCCAAGGGCTGGTTGTCCGAGAGACAATTTTCAAATATTTGACGAGTTCTACGATTTCTACGACTTAAAGGGCTTTAACGATTTAATCTATTTCAACGATTTAAGGGCTAACCCTATGCGCTATGCGCTTAGCTCTAAGCGAAAACAAAGTGTGAGACTTAAAGAGCTACCTGCGTGCTAACTACAGGCCCAAACGGACGAACCATTTGCCTCGACGGGCCGCACGCTGCTCCTTCTGAATCCGGTCTATTTTTTTCTCATAATATTTTCTGCACTGTTTGATAAAGTACTGAGATCTTCGCGGATCCGAAAGCCCCGCTTTCTCAAAGGGAGCATCCCAGCATCCTAACTTCAAGAGGCCGGCATCTAAATTCGGGTTGCTTAGAAGCTTTAGTTTGCTTTCGTAATAAGCCAGTTTACCCGTAAGTTTCATCTTAGTCCTCCCTTATAAGTATCTAATTGTGCACAAAATAGGGTGAGGTAAGTGGTCCACTCATAAAAACTTTCGTTAAATAACAGTAACTTATAGAGTTAGATGATTTTAGGCAGTTACTATATTAGCAACCAGCATGCCAAAAAATAAGGCGGGACGAAAACAAGCTCAGAGCGTGGAGCATGGAGTTGGTGGTCACAAGTCAGGGTCCAGAGGTCAGAGGTCGGAAGTGAGAATTTCGGATTTCGCCCGCCCGCCTCGCCTGAGCGAGCAGGCTCGCGATGGCGAGGCAGGGATTGCGGATTGATGAAAGGCATAGAGCATAGAGTAAGAAACCAGAAGTCAAGAGTCAGAATCCAGAATGCAGGAGACAAAAACACAAAGAGTGTTCCTCCATTCTGACTCCCAGCTCCTGCCTCCCGGCTCCTAAATCCTTTACGACTTTTACGATTTCTACGACTTAAACGGCTTACACGATTTGAACGGTTTACACGACTTCAACGGTTTTACCCTTGACGTTATGAACTATCCTCTATGTGATATGGTATAGGAAGTGCATGTGAGCCTGATATCTACACAAACTGTGGCTACAATACTTGTCAAACTTGGTGAAGTCGTGTAATTAACTTGAAAACAAACAAAATAATTGAGCCAGGAGACCTTAATGTCAGAGTTATTTTCCGGTCCTGAGTCCGCCCAACAGATTGTTGTAGCAACTATAGCTAATCAAAAAAACCCTGCACAAGTGGTAGAAATTGTCCATCTTCTCGAAAAAGGAGTGCTTATTACCCATGGCATATCCACCCATTTCAACCTAAAGGAAATAGCCATACCCCAGAACGTTATGCTTCCTGCCATTCATGAAATGACCGAGGTGCTTTCTTATATTTTAGAACGTATAGCCACAGCGGATGATCTTAAAATACCCTTCAGGTATGATCCTGAATTCGAATTGGGGGACAAGAGATACATACTCCAGGAGGGTGAAGATTTCATGATTCTCGGTCCCAAAGAATAACGCTTTTCTTGCCCGTCACTGCAGCGGGATAGGACACTGTGTTGGAGGCTTTGATGTCAGGCGAGTTTAGGCCAATCGCTGAATTTTTGAAAGAGGCCTCGGGGCTTACCGCCAGCCTGTTTCAAGCTAAGTATAAATATCCTGTGCTACTCTGGCCGCAGGCAGGCGATTGGATGGAGGAAACGGCTTTTCAGTTTGAAACCTTTTCCTCTGAGTACAGCGATGAACTGCCTGGGGAAATTTCCCCCTCTACCGAATCACAAATATATGAAACCTTAGTTATCGAAATAGCTAAACACGCCAGCTCAGCCCCTGTTAATATGATCTGCCTTGGCCGAGCGGCCAATAACGACATCGTGGTCGCCAACAATACTGTCTCCAAATTGCACACTTATTTTGTCCCCTCAACGGAGGGAAATTCTTACGAAATTGTTGACGCCAACTCCACTAACGGTACTGTGGTGAACAATAAGCGCTTGGTTGCTTACAAGAATAAGTCCTTGTTCAATCGAGACAACATTCAGTTTGGCCCTTCTATACACATGGTGTATTTGACTTCAGAAGGTTTTTACGACCTCTTACAACAAGTGCATAGGTCCGGTATCACTTTTTAAAAAATCAGGCAGAGGAGGAGACTATGTATGTGGGTCGGAAGATGACAACTGATCTCATCACGGTAACTCCTGACACTCCCCTGGTAAAGGCACGAGATCTGCTGCGGGAGCACAACGTCAAGCAGGTACCTGTGGTTGACCAAAAGGGAAATCTGGTAGGCATCCTCACGGATCGGGACATCAAACAAGCTTGGGCCTCTCCAGCCACCACCTTGAGCATCTATGAACTTACCTACGTCTTACAAAAGCTCACGGTGGAAAGCGTAATGGTAAAAGGGCCAATTAGCATAAGTCCCAACGCCACCATCGAGCGGGCTGCTAAGATCCTCCACGAACGCAAGATTGGTAGTCTACCTGTGGTGGAAGGTGAAAAACTGGTGGGGATTATAACCAGCACCGATCTAATGGAAGTCCTATTGGACGGCCTTGGAGTTCAAGAGGAAAGTGGTCGCCTCGTGGTTCTGGTAAAGGATCGTATTGGGGTGTTGGCAGATGTCTGCACCATACTAAAAGATGCAAATATCAGCATCGTGAGCATGATTACTCTGCCATTACATCAGTATCCTGGTATTCATGAACTGGTTATGCGGGTTTCTTCTGAGAATCGCGACACTGCAATCCAACGCCTCAGTGATGCAGGATACAGGGTGATTACTCAATACATCAAGGACCTGGAACCTTATTTGCCCACAGAATAAAGAAGACGTGTTCAAAAGACATGGTGTTGATGTGGTGTTGTAAAGGGCTTGGCTAACCTTCCTGTCTTAGAGCACCCTTGGAGTAATGGAGTAGTGGAGCGATGGAGTAATGCACAACCAAAAGACACAATAACTATGTAATCTTTTCCTCTTCATCCCAATACTCCAGTACTCCAATACTCCAACAGTCCATTTTTACCCGTCTGCCTCGACTTGTTCTTCCTTTTCCTCCGCCTCTTTCATTGCTTGGCGCCGGCCCACGGCAATATAAACAAAAGCACCAATGGGCGGCAGGAGAGTTACCACTGCAAACCAGAGAGCTTTAGCTTTAAGAGAGGGAAAACTGCGGTAAGCTATATGCCTGATAGCCCAAACAGTAGGCAGAAAGAGCAGTATAAATACCGCAACCAATAACACTATTCTTAGAACGACTCCCGTGTCCATCTCTAACCATTATCCTTGTTCAGATGATCGGCTCTAGCCCCGATTGATCTCCCTTCTAGCAGCGGAATTCTATCATAAATGTTGATTATTTGGTCGTCGAAATTGTTTAAATCGTTGTAGTTGCTAAAACTGTTCAAATCGCAGAAATCGTAGAAGTCGTAGAACTCGTCAAATATTTCGAAATTGTCCTTTGCACTAAAGGGGAGGTGCCGGTTTCGCAACCGGCAATGCCAAATTCGCAATCCGAAATCTCGCATCCCAAATCCGAAATTCTGCCCTCTTTCCTCTGTCCTCTGATTTTCCTTGATCCCTTACCCCTCCATCTAGTAAATTAGCCATGGCTCGGACGTATCATAAATGGCCTACTGCGACCACTGATAAGGCATTCCTTCCAGCTCCTGCTGATCCTCTTGCTCAATCGAAAAGAGAAGCTCGGTCCGACAAGCTAACCCTCTCCCGTCCCCGTTAAAGTGGAGTGGGATATTTGACCAAGGTGAGAGGATTTCTTGAGTTTATGCACGGTAACTGGTTGCAATCATGATAGATATCGACCCATTTATGATCTTGGAAGAAGAAGAGTATCAAGATGGAGATGTAATTTTGCGAGAAGGCACCTCCACAGACTGGATCTATATCATTTTGGAAGGCCAGGTTCGCATCCAAAAGAACACCCCTAAAGGGCCGGTGGCCATTACCACTATTGGCGAGGGCCAAATGGTTGGGGAAATGGCATTCTTAGAAAAGGGCAAGGAGCCTCGAGCTGCTTCGGCTGTTGCTTCCGGATATGTAAGGTTGGGAGTTCTCGACCGTGACAGACTCACAAAGGAATATGATTCATTTTCACCGCTTCTTAGAAAGTTAATCCTTACCCTGGTGCGTCGCATGCGCTATATTACAGAAATTGCCGCCAGGCTTGTTATTGAAACAAAAAGGTAGAGGTCTTGAAACACTTATTATCTGCTAAATTCCTTCCACCCTGTTCACCATACTTGCCCGCTTGCCCTGAACGACACGACTTGAGCCCGTCGACAAGTCTCGTCGACAGGTCTTGTCGAAGGGCTCCGGGCTGAATTATGCGGTATTACTGCCTTGTAGATATGCTTTAAGGTAACGGGCTGTGTATGACCTCTCTGTTTTGCTCAACAGATCCACGGGCGAGCCAGAGGCCACAACCTCTCCGCCCCCATCACCCCCTTCCGGGCCAAGGTCGATAATGTAATCAGCCGCTTTTATTACTTCCAAGTTGTGCTCTATCACCACTAAAGTGTGACCTCGATCAACCAGGGCCTGCAATACCCTTATCAGTTTCTCTACATCAGCAATATGGAGCCCAGTTGTGGGCTCATCAAGGATATAGAGGGTCCGGGCCTTGTGGTTCTTGGCGAGTTCATTCGCCAATTTTAACCGCTGAGCCTCACCACCGGAGAGGGTAGGACTGGGTTGACCCATACCGAGGTATCCCAATCCCAGATCAACCAATAATTGCAGTGAGCGCTGAATCTTACCTACTGCCCCAAAGAATTCCGCTCCTTCTTCCAGGGTCATCTCCAAAACTTCTGCTATGTTTTTTCCCTTGTAACCTACTGCCAGAGTTTCACTATTGTAACGGTGACCGCCACATTGCTCACACTTAACATAGACATCGGGCAAAAAGGCCATTTCTACCCTAACCTGACCTTGCCCCTTGCAGTTCTGACATCTTCCAGTGGCCAGGTTGAATGAAAACCGACCTGACCCGTAACCTCTGGCTCTGGCTTCGGGGGTTAAGGCAAAAAGCTGGCGTATATAGTTAAAAATCCCCACATAGGTAGCCGGCACAGAGCGAGGTGTCCTACCAATTGGACTGTGATCCACTTCCATCACCCGGTCTAACTTCTCCCAACCAATTAATCCCTGGTGAGACCCCGGTTGAAAATTGGATTTGTTGAACTTAGTGAGCAGGGCCTTGTACAGTGTTTCCTCCACTAGGGTTGACTTACCCGATCCGGACACGCCAGTAACGCAAGTAAAAGCACCTAAGGGCAAGGAGACATCTATATTCTTAAGATTGCGCGCTCGCGCCCCCAGCAATTTGAGCCAGTTGCCCGAGTGTGGTTTTCTCTCCTTGGTGGTCAACCGCCTCCGGCCGTCCCCATTAAGGTAACTGCCGGTGACTGACTCAGGTGTCCTTTGCAGATCAGCCAATTTGCCACTGGCAACCAACCTGCCTCCGTGTTGCCCGGCACCTGGACCTAAATCGATGAGGTGATCTGCCCTTCTGATAGTCTCCTCATCGTGCTCGACCACTACAATGGTGTTGCCTTTTAGCTTTAACTCAGCAAGTGTTTCTAATAGCTTTTCGTTGTCACGAGGATGAAGGCCAACGGTAGGTTCATCCAAAATGTAGCAGACGCCGCGGAGATTTGACCCCATTTGGGCCGCCAATCTGATTCTCTGTGCTTCTCCGCCTGATAGCGTGTCTGCACTGCGCTCCAAGTGCAGATAGCCCAGACCTACCTGTTCGAGGAAACGGAGACGGTTGAGGATCTCAGCAATAAGAGGTTGGGCAATCTTAGCCTCCCGGCCGGCAAACTGCCAAGAACCGAAAAGCTCACGGGCGGCTGAAACAGAGCGAGCACATACCTCCCATATATTCAATCCTTCAATCCTGACGCTCAAAGCCGTCCGGTTCAACCTGGAGCCATTGCATACTGCACAGAGCGATACATCCCCAGAATCTCTCGAGCGCCCCATACCATCGCAATCCTCACAGGCCCCGTGCTTGCTGTTGAATGAGAACAAGCGGGGATCCAGACTGGGTATCCCTAGGTGACAACTACCGCAGGTTAAGCGCCGACTGTAGAACACCTCCCTTTCACTACCATCCCAGCCGATAACTTGCCCATCGCCTAAGGCCAGGGCTTCGTCCACTGCCTCTGCCACTTGGATACCGTTTTTCTTTAAAAGAAGTTGCCACCTGCGGATTACTATCTCCACATCGTGTTCCTGAAATCGTTTCAAGTCAGGAATAGGATCCAGGGTTAATAATTGGCCGTCTATGCGCGCCTGGTCATAACCTTGAACCACAGCCCTCTCCAGTATCTGGCGGTGAAATCCTTTACGACCAATTATTTTGGGGGCCAGCAATACTAAATGGTCATTTTTGAATTTCTGGCGCACGTCTCGAGTTATTTCTTCCGGGCTCATAGCGCTGATAGCCCTACCACAGGTTGGGCAGTGGGGCTCTCCTACCTTGCTGAACAGAAGGCGAAGGTAGTGGTAGATCTCAGTTATGGTGGCCACGGTGGAGCGAGGCCCCATCTGACTGCTCCGTTGATCAATGGCCACAGTTGGTGGCACACCACTTATCTCCTCGGCCTCGGGTCGGTCCAGAACGGGCAGATATTGTCTGGCAAAGGTTGAAAGACTATCCAAGTAGCGGCGCTGACCCTCGGCAAATAGAACGTTGAATGCTAGGGTTGATTTGCCCGACCCGGACACACCGGTAATTACCACCAACTGCCCCCGAGGCAAATCCAGGTTTAGATTTCTCAAATTATGTTCCCTGGCGCCACGTATTATCACTGCCCCATTGTCATGGGTACCTTTAGGTAACTTGCCGGCAGCAACAACTTCCTCAGTGGACTCCCAGTATTTGGCAAGAAACCTTCCCGTATGGGATTTTGGAGATTTGCAGATTTCCTCTGGCGTGCCTGCGGCAACCACCTCACCTCCTTCATCTCCTCCTTCTGGACCCAGATCAATTACGTGGTCAGCGGACTGGATAACGTCTAGGTTATGTTCCACCACCACTACTGTGCACCCGGCATCAACCAGTCGATTCAGGGTCTTCACCAGCAACTTAGTGTCATCAGCATGGAGCCCTGTGGTTGGTTCATCCAGGATAATGAGGGTATTTTTGTTACCCTTTACTTGTAGGGAGCGGGCAAGCTTCAAGCGTTGACTCTCACCTCCAGAGAGGGTACTAATGGGCTGCCCCAGCCGGAGATAATCCAATCCCACCTCTCTCAGTGAGGAGAGAGCACCCAAGATTCTCGGCTCATCTGCAAAGAGGTCCATGGCTTCGTTAAGGGTAAGTCCTAAAACCTGCCCAATGGAAAAACCTCGGTAACTCACCTCCAGGATCTCTTCCCTAAAACGGCTCCCTTTGCAAACTCCACATTCCAGATAGACATCAGCCAGAAACTGCATCTCAACCTTCTCGAATCCCTGGCCAGCGCAGGCCTCACAGCGACCACCCGGCACATTGAAGGAGAAATTGCCGGGACTGTATTTCCTTAGTCGGGCCAAATCGGTCTTGGCAAACAGATCCCTGATGGGCGTTAAAGCTCCGGTGTAGGTAAGGAGATTGGCCCGGGGAGATCTACCAATGGGCTGTTGATCAATGAGGACTACTTCATCAATATGCTCCCAACCCTCTATCTCTTCGCAGTATCCAGGGGGATCTGTGGCTAGACCCCTAGCCCTGAGCCAGTTTCGATAGAGCACCTCTTCTATTAGGGTGCTCTTCCCGGAACCGGACACACCGGTCACAGCCACCAAGAGCCCCAGGGGAATGCCTACATCCAGACTTTGGAGGTTATGAGCTTTTACACCGAGCAAATTCAACCAACGGCCTGAATGGGGTTTTCTTCTTTTGCCTGGACGAGAGATGCGACTGCGGCCAGTGAGATACATGGCAGTTCGAGAATTCTCGGCTGAAGCGACATCGTCGCTGGGTCCAGTAAATACTGCCTCACCCCCCCGCTCTCCCGCTCCCGGGCCCAGGTCCACAAGGTAGTCGCTGGCGCGAATGATCTCCGGGTCGTGCTCCACCACCACTACTGTGTTGTGCTGACGTGTGAGAGCTCTAAGGATGTTTACCAGTCTCTGGTTGTCCCGGGGATGCAAACCAACACTGGGTTCATCCAACACGTAGAGAGTATTGACCAGAGGTGAACCCAGGGCACGGGTTAAGTGAACCCGCTGCACCTCACCGCCGGAAAGGCTGCGAGAAGATCTATCCAGGCTCAAATAGCCGAGTCCCACTTCCGACAAATAGGTGAGACGGGCAATGATCTCTCTGCACACCAAGGCAGAGGCAGGGTCAGCTTCGACCGTCCCAGCGAACTGGCGAAAAAAATCCAGAGCCCGAGTAATAGGCATCTGGTTGACTTCCGCAATGTTCATCTCCCCCACTCGGTAAAGCAGGGTGAGAGGCTGAAAACGACTTCCTTCGCAGGCAGGGCAATTGAGATAGGCTCGATAGCGGGAAAGAAATACCCGAACGTGCATCTTGTAAGTCTTGGTTTCGAGCCAGCGAAAGAAACCTCGGACCCCGTAGAACTCCTCACTTTCCTCTATTACTGCCTCCTGCTGGGCTGGTGTCAGTTTGTTAAAGGGAGTAGCCGTTGGGATACCCACCGCGGTGCAGAAATCCATGAGATCATAGTATTCCATACGCTCTGTGGACCAGGGCTTGATTGCCCCCTTTTTCAAAGACAGGTTTTTGTCTGGTATCACCAGGTCGAGGTCCACATCGATAATTCGGCCAAAGCCTCTACAGGCCTCGCAGGCGCCCAAGGGACTGTTAAAGGAAAAGAGATGCGGTGAGGGGGAAGGATAGCTAATATCACAGAAAGGACAATGATATGTGGCTGAGAACAGATGCTCGAACTCAGGGGGGAACACCACCTTGAGCTTACCCCCGCCGAAATGGTAGGCCTGTTCCACTGAGTCAAAAATGCGCTTTCTATTTTTACTACTCCACACAGTTCTATCCACCAAAACATCAAAATGCTCTTCAACAGGAATCGACTGTTCATCTAGGTTAAGTATTTTCTCGTGGTGCCAGAGACGACGGAACCCGTGACGCCATAAATAACTTCGAGTTTCCTCAAGGGAGCGACCCTTGCTTGTGAAGGGAAAAGTTATCAGAACTGGGCTTTCTTCTGGGACCTTTGACAATGAAGACCAAATGGTCTCAGGACTATCCTGATGAACAGCCCTGCCGCATTGCCTACAATGGAGAACTCCACTGCGGGCAAAGAGCAGTTTAAGATGGTCCGCAAGTTCCGTTATTGTACCCACAGTGGAGCGGGAACTTTTGATGCGGTTTCCTTGCTCTATAGCAATGGCTGGAGGGATGCCAACAATGGCCTCCACTTGAGGTCTGTCAAGTCTGTCCAGAAACTGGCGGGCATAGGGCGAGAAAGTCTCAACATAGCGCCGCTGCCCCTCAGCATAAAGAGTGTCCAAGGCCAGGCTTGACTTGCCGGAGCCACTCACACCAGTAACGGCGATAAGTTGTTCCCGAGGAAGGTCCAGGCTCAGATTTTTTAGATTATTCTGTTTTGCACCTATTATCCTGATGCAGTTATTATTTCTCATTTCACCTTTCTCATTTCTTCATTCGGAGATCCGCCAATGATAATCGCGGCAGGGTCATATTCAATGATAAATCACAATTGCGAAATGGCAAATGATAGATGAGCAATGTGAAATGCTATAGCCACGAAATAGGAGAAAAACGCAGAACATTGGCAGTCAGGGAGACCAACCCAGGAGCCAGGAGATCAGAAATACTAAGTTTTAGGCGGGAATCCAACTCTTGCAACGCCTCCTCTACGTCACTATGGGGACTTAGATTCAAACGAACTGCCTGAGGAAACTGGGGATGAGCCGGATCACATAACTCAGGGGGAGTGAAAGAAAAATGCATTCGACAAGCCAGTGGTCTAACCGAGTAAATTTCACACTCCTGTTCTTTGGTTTTGAAAGCACAGGGGTGTTTAGCCGAGCTGTAATCGTGCAAGAGTTTCTCGTATGTTGACTTGTCTCCGGTCCCCTTCCTGGTCCATCCATCAAAAAGTTGCCCGCTCACCCGGGAGAGGACTTGACAGCTTTCAAGATTTCTCCTGAAGGATCTTGAAAGTTGCCCAGCTTGCTGGAGATAGTCATAAATCAAAAGAAACTCCCAATTGCTTATTCCAGCAGGCATGCTAAAACAGCAGGTAGCGCAACCTGGAGCGCAATAGACCTGCCAGCCTTTTTTTTGTAGTTTTCTGAGGGCGTAAGCTAGGTATTCATCATACAAGCGATAGGCCTGTTGGCTAAAACGTTGGGCCTCATATGGTAGGCTCAGGTCTTGGCGGAATCTCTCAACCTCCTTTAGGGCACCTATTTGTCGAAACAAACGTGCCATTTTTTCCATGAGTGGCCTGGACTGATGGTCGTCAAGCTGAGGTATTATGATGGAGGAATCAGGAGACGTTCTGACCATTGGCAAACCAACTATTCCCAAAAAGACCTATACCGGAAAACATACAAAACACAGAGAATTATAAATCCGCAGGACGATACAAATTGAGGAATTCGCAACCACCAAAATCTAACAGATAGCAATTTCTTAACTCTTTAATTCCAAAATTCCTGAATCCTTAAATCCCTTAATCTCTACCGTTTCGATATCAGGCTTTCGGATTTTAAGCTTTAATTTGTGGTGAGGTCAAAGTAGTGACCGTAGATTTTCGAGATTTCCCTCCTGGAGCACTTCGCTCAACTCTTTGAGTTTGAGACGATAATAGGCAAGAACATGGACAATTGGTTTACGATTAGCCCAAAATCTCTCCACCACCTGTGGAGGCACAGTGGCATCAATCTTGGTTATCTCCTTAAGCTCTCTGCTAAAGTAATCTTCTACCTCGTCCACGTAGCGGCTTACTTGACCGGCAGCTTTACGGATAAGCCTTATAAGTATGATGGGAAGATCCTCCAGTACGGAAAAAAGTCGGTCATGAACTTCAGGGTCCATTTCCTCGACCTGGCAACCTGCCATCTCCCACATCTCCCTGATCCGCTTGACAGCCTCCTCATCCCGCCGTGCTCCTAGGGTGAGTAGGCATGGTCGGTTTTGGAAGAGAGCAGGATAGGCCTCATCGAT
>JAJDNT010000149.1 GCA_022340515.1 Deltaproteobacteria bacterium | reverse complement strand
GGGTATTCAGTACTTTGAACCATCTGTCGTCTGACTTCTGACCTCTGCCTTCTCAATCATTTGGTGCTTAGTTCCTAGTCTCTCCTGCCCGCTGCCTGCTGCCAGCCTGTCCCGAGCTTAGCCGCGGGGGTGCCAGCTTTATCCTCTGCTTCCTGCACCGGCGGTCTATTTTTAAAATACTCTTCCATTACTTCCCGCGCTAGGGGTGCCGCTGCAGAGCCACCATGGCCGCCGTGTTCCACTAGCGCCACAACCACAATTTCTGCTGCCTCTGCCGGAGCATAGGCGACAAACCAGGCGTGATCGCGAAACTCATAAGGGATCTGAGTTTCGTCGTCCTCCTCTTTCTCATCCTCCGCTGCCCGAATCACTTGAGCTGTGCCGGTCTTGCCGGCAACCTTTATGTTATGCAATCTACCACGGAGCTGAGCAGCCCTCCCCGTACCTCTGGGATCATTGACCGCACCTTCCAGGGCGTGTTGTAGAAAGGAGATGATATCCGGGCTCAAATTGAGATTTCCTAAGATCTCAGGACTTACGTTCTTGACAACGTTGCCATCGGGGTCTTCAACTCGCAAAACCACCCGTGGCCTCAGGAACTTACCTCCATTGGCAATGGCAGCGTAGTAAACGGCCATTTGTATGGGAGTTGCCAGTAAGAAGCCCTGACCGATGGCCGTAACCAGATCCTCGCCCTTCTGCCAGGGAACGCCGAAACGGCGTAGTTTCCATTGAGCAGTCGGTACCAACCCCCCCGCTTCATTGTTCAGTCGAATAAGAGTGCGACTTCCCAGCCTATAACGTTGGGCGTAGGCGGACATGAGATCGACCCCCAGTTTCTGGCCTAACTGATAAAAGTAAATGTCGCAGGACTGAACCAAAGCCTGATACAGGGCGATTTGTCCGTGCCCCCGCTTCTTCCAACATCGATATACTTGATTGCCGAGCTGATACTCGCCGCTGCAGCTAAAATTGGTCTCAGGATCTACTAATCCCTCCGCCAGGGCTGCTGTTGCCACCACCGGTTTGAAAGTAGAACCAAGGGGGTATTGCCCTTGAATGGCCTTGTTCTCCAAGGGATGGAGAGGATTGTCCACAATTGCTCGCCATTCGCTGGGGGTGAATCCTCGGACAAATTGGTTCTGATCGAAGGCAGGACTGCTAGCCATTGCCAGAATGTCCCCTGTCGTGGGGTCCATAGCGACAATGGCACCTGCCTTGCCCTCCAGAGCACTCTCTGCCCGAAGCTGTAATTGGGTGTCCAAAGTAAGGATCAGATTGTGTCCAGGTTGTGGGGCAACCTCTCGTAAAACGCTTAGCTGGCGCCCTGCTGCGTCTGCCTCGACCTGGCGGCCACCCCTCAATCCCTTGAGCTCCTCCTCCCATTCCATCTCCACACCGTATTTGCCCAAATAATCGCCGAGTTTGTATCCCAGGTGCCTCCTATCCTTAAGTTGGGCTTCTTCGATCTCGCCAAGATAGCCGATAAGATGGGCAGCAAAAGATGGCATTTCGTAGCTCCGCCTCGGTTCAATTTGTACCATCACGCCGGGGAGATTGAATCGATGGGTTTCTACTGCGGCAACCTGATCGCGGTTCATATCCCGACTTAGCAGGATTGGACGAAACGGCGCCCCTTTTGGTGCACTTTTTACTTTTTCTTCTAATTGGGGTCCTTCTACTTTTAGAATTCGACCCAGTTTGCCCAAGGTCTGTTTCAGATCACCTACATCTGCAGGTACCAATGCCAATTTGAACGCCGGCCGGTTGTCGACCAAAATTCGTCCGTCACGATCGTAAATAATGCCACGGGTCGGCGGAATGTCTTCCAGGCGAATGCGGTTGTTCTCTGAGAGATTGCGATAGGATTCCCCTCGAATTATTTGCAGAAACCACAGACGCAAAAGCAAGACAACAAAAACAGAGACCACCAGATAGACTACCACCTGGAAGCGCAATCGCTCTCCATTTAGAGATGAGGTAGTTAGCGGTCCTATCATGCTTCCTGGGACTCCTGATGGACAATGAAGGCAGAAAGGTACTGGTCAACTCTCTCCAATGCCGCCAGCAGCAGCGGGCCAACTAGAGCGGTCATTATGGTTCTCCATACCAGTAGCCTCAAGAAATAACCTGCTTCCACAAAGCCTCCATCTTGCAAGGCCAAAATTGTCCTTACTCCCACACCCTCAATTAAGGCACAGAGGCCGAGAAAAAAGGCCTGATACCTTCTACTGCGCAGATTTAGGTTCTGCCGGAGCATGGATGCCAACAAGGCGATACTAAGATAGATCAGCGGGTAGAAGCATCCCCTCAAGGGTAAGCCTACATCCATGAGCAAGCCGAGGAAAAGTGCCAGTACCAGTGTCTTGGATCTCTCGTAAGAGAAACTGAAATGGAGTAGCAACACCAGGAACAAATCTATCCGCAGCTCCGGCATAAGGTATGCCGGGTAGAGTACTGTCTGGCAAAGATAGGCCCCAAGGGCCAAAATCACGTATAGTAAGAAGGTACGCATTACTCCGCTTTTTTCCTGGTGCCCACCATGGCCGGCTCTTCGGGAGGAGACTGGATGACTACCAGCACTTCCTCCAACCTGCCAAAGTTTACCGCGGGATCCACCTCCACCCGCTGAAATAGGCCTGAACTGCCCCGCACCACCTCCTGCACTGTACCCACGAGAAGGCCCTTGGGAAATACTCCACCCATTCCCGAGGAAATTACCTGGTCGCCCACCTGAACGTCTTCATTCCTCTGAACATATTTGAGGAGACAGAGTTCCAGCCCCAAACCCACTAACACACCGCGAGCCCTCGACCTTTGGATGTAGGCATCCACCGCACTATTGCCGTCCAGGATCAAGAGCACCTTAGCATGGTGATTGCTCACCCCAATAACTCTTCCCACTAATCCCTCGGCACTAACCACTGCCATATCCCGCACCACTCCATCATCTCTACCCTTGTCAATAAGAATGGTCTGAAACCATCCTGAGGGGTCAAAGGCCACCAGCTGTGCGGGCAGTAAGGGGGTAGCAATGGATTTCTTGAAGTTTAGAAGCGCTCGCAACCGTTGGTTGGCGAGGTCGGCCTCCCGATAACGGTTAACCTGGAGCTTCAACTCTTGGAGTTCTCGCTTTAAAGCCTGGTTTTCCTTCTCTAGCCCCACCAAGTAAAAATAGCCTCGCCAAATACTGCTAATTCCCCCTATGACCCCCCATACCGCCTTCTGCACTGGCGAAGTGACCCCCACCACCAGCGACTCAAAAAAACTCATGTTCTCACGGCTATGGAGATTGGCGGAAATAAGGCTAAGGGCGAGAAGAAAAATAAGGATGGGAATAATGAATTTCCGTGCTTGACTGGTCACCGGCACCTTGGTTTCTCGACGCGGAGGCTTTAACTATCTCCACGTACACTCCTGTCTTGATTCGCGCTATCTAGGCTATATCATGACCTCCCTGAGAATATCAAGATTATCAAGTGCCTTTCCTGATCCCAGTACCACCGTTGATAGGGGATCCTCGGTTATGGTAATGGGGAGTCCGGTTTCTTCTCGAAGAAGCTTGTCAAGGTTTTGCAGCAGCGCTCCACCACCGGTAAGGACAATGCCCCGGTCCACAATATCTGCGGCGAGTTCAGGGGGGGTCTGCTCAAGGGCTATCTTTACTGTCTCCACAATAGTCTCGATCTGTTCGCTTATGGACTCCCGCACTTCATCAGAGTCAATTTCTATAATCTTTGGTATTCCCGAGACGAGGTCACGACCTTTAATCTGCATCCTCTCAACCTTATCGCCGGCGAAGGCGTTCCCTATGGTGGTCTTGATGAGCTCAGCTGTCCGCTCGCCGATGAGCAGGTTGTACTTGCGCTTGATATGTTGGAGGATGGCTTCATCCATTTTGTCACCCCCCACCCGCACCGACTTGCTGTAAACAATGCCGGCCAGAGAAATTACTGCCACCTCGGTGGTGCCACCCCCAATATCAAGTACCATGTTGCTAGTGGGCTCAGTTATAGGTAGCCCCGCACCTATGGCGGCGGCCATGGGCTCTTCAATGAGAAAGACCTCTCGGGCGCCGGCTGATTCTGCCGACTCCCTCACCGCCCGTTTCTCAACTTGGGTAATTCCTGAAGGCACACACACGATGATCCGGGGCCTTATCAGGGAGCGGCGGTTGTGCACTTTTCTAATAAAATGCCGCAGCATGGTCTCGGTTATCTCAAAGTCGGCTATGACTCCATCTTTCATGGGCCGAATGGCTACGATGTTGCCGGGAGTGCGACCCAGCATCATCTTGGCCTCTTTACCCACGGCCAGAACCTTGTTGCTGCCCCGTCCATCTTTGCGCACCGCCACGACGGAGGGCTCGCTCAGGACAATGCCCCTACCTTTAACGTAAACCAATGTATTGGCCGTACCCAGATCAATGGCCAGATCACTGGAAAACCAGCCCAATATGGGATCCAAAATCACGGGCTAAACTCCCTTCTTATTTGATGGAATCGTAAAGCTTAAATCGGGTGATAAATAGCACGAAGGCCAAATTTTATCAAATGTTATCTTCAAGCCAGGGTATTTCACGAATTGCTGTCGCGAGACCATGGAGATGGCTGTGCCACCGGGCAACCACAGGAGATTGGATCCGAGACGTACTTGAATAGTACGTCGCAGGGTCCGATACCCGAGGACGCCCGGAAGGACAGTCATATGCGTGGTCGCAGTAGGCAATTCGTGAAATACTCTGGCTAAAACTTTCAAGGTTTATTCACATCATAATAAGAAGTCAGGAGGCAGGAGGCATCGAGCATAGGGCATGGAGCATAGAGTAAGGAGTCAGGGGGGTAGAGGCGGAAGGCAAAATTCTAACTTTGAATTTTG
>JAJDNT010000147.1 GCA_022340515.1 Deltaproteobacteria bacterium | reverse complement strand
CGGGTCTGCCACTGGTGCAATGTCTGGAAATTCTCTACGGCCAGCAGGAAAACCGGACCTTCAAGAGGATACTGAAGAACATAAAAGAGGACGTTGAGGAGGGGTCCACCTTTGCCGATGCACTGAAACAACACCCTGAAGTCTTTGATGATTTATTTGTCAATTTAGTGGCCGCTGGCGAAATCGGCGGTATTCTAGATATTATTCTGAACCGACTGGCCGCTTATATCGAGAAGGCGTCTAAACTCAAAAAAAAGGTCAAAGGAGCTATGACCTATCCCATCGTGGTCATGTGCATTGCAGTTCTGGTGGTGGCAGTCATTCTCGTTTTTGTTATACCGGTTTTTCAGTCGATGTTCGCTGATTTTGGCAAGGCTTTGCCAGTGCCAACCCAGATAGTTGTTACCCTGAGTAATTTTGTCAAGCACTACATTCTCTACATGATAGTGGGCGTTGTCGTTTTGATATTTCTTTTCAGGCGATTTTACAAAACGGAGAAGGGCCGGGCCCTTGTGGACAACCTGGTTCTCAAAACGCCGGTTTTTGGTATGCTTCTGCGCAAGGTGGCGGTGGCCAAATTTACTCGTACCCTTGGCACCATGATAAGTAGCGGCGTGCCGATTTTAGACAGTCTGGACATAGTTGCAGCCACAGCTGGTAATAAAACCATTGAAGAGGCTCTGCGTGAAACCAGGCAAAGCATTAGCGAAGGCCGAACCATCGCTGAGCCTCTGGCAGACAGTGAGGTCTTCCCATCCATGGTGGTGCAGATGATCTCGGTGGGTGAGGCCACTGGTGCCTTGGATACCATGCTGTCAAAAATTGCGGACTTTTACGATGATGAGGTTGACGCAGCCGTGGATGCTCTGACCGCTATGCTTGAGCCATTTATGATGGTTTTTCTGGGTGGAACCATCGGTGGCTTGGTAGTCTCTATGTATCTGCCTATATTTCAGATGGCCGGGGCAGTGGGCGGCTAATCAATCATGTCTGAATTGGGACAGGATTCGACAGAGAGCAAAGAGCTTCTGAGTAAGATCAAGTGGCTTATGCTTCTAAGGTTGCTCTTTGCCACCTTTTTGCTGGTCGCCACTGTCGTTGTTCAGGCCAGAGCCTATCCTACCTTTTTTAACACCTCACTACTCTCTCTCTATATCCTCACTGGGGTAATCTACTTTCTTACTCTTTGTTACGCCCTTTTGCTCAACCGCATCAAAAAATACGTTCTTTTTGCTTATGGGCAACTGTCTTTTGACGTCCTCTTTGTAACAGCACTGATATATGTCACCGGAGGCATCGAGAGCATTTTTTCTTTCATGTACATTCTTACGATCATCAATGCCTCAATCATGCTCTATCGTCGGGGAGGGTTACTCATCGCCTCGGCCAGCAGCATCTGCTACGGCTCTTTGCTTGATCTACAATATTTCGACATCATCCATCCATTTTACACCCGCGCTACCGGGCTGATGACATACAGCATTGGCTACTATTTCTATACCTTGCTAATGAACATAGCCGCCTTTTATGTTGTTGCCTTGCTGAGTAGTTACCTGGCAGAGGAGCTTCGCCGCAGCAGCGTCAAGCTCAAAGCCAAACAATATGATCTGGATCAGCTAGAATTACTCCACCGCAACATTGTCCAAAGCATGAGTACTGGTTTGATTACTCTGAATAATAGACTGGAGATAACCTATGTTAATCCAGCAGCGGAGGTGATTTCTGGATTGGGCTATAATGAGCTTGAGGGCAGTTATATTGGTGATATTTTTCCAAAGATTATTCAGCATCTGACTGTTGGCGCTGAAGGCGGTGGCAAAGCAGATACGGCTCATAAGCAGAAGAGTCTTGACCTCGATTTCGAGCGGCAGGACGGTGCCAAACTCCATCTCGGTTTCTCGAAGTCGATCCTCAGGGATCCAGGTGGTGACGAGATGGGCTTGATCTTGATTTTTCAAGATCTCACCGAGTTTCGCCAGATGCAGGAGCAGGTGAGAAGGATGGACCGGTTGGCTGTGGCGGGGGAACTTGCAGCCGGTATTGCTCATGAGATAAAGAACCCTCTTGCTTCGCTCAGTGGCTCAATCCAGATGCTCAGAGACGAAGTGGACTTTGGTCCCATGCAACAGCGACTTATGGACATTACCATGCGAGAGGCTGAGAGGCTGAACGGCCTGGTAAATGAGTTTCTCCTATTTTCTCGACCGGAAAAAACAGTAGACCAGTCGGTTGAAGTTAACGAGGTCATTAAAGATACTTTGGAGATGCTGAAAAATAGTCCCGAGCTCTCTAGACCTATTCGAATAGAAAAAAATCTCACCGATAATTTATGGGTCCACATTGATGCTCAAAGGCTCCAGCAAGTGATCTGGAATTTAGTGCTAAATGCTGTGCAAGAAATGACAAACAGCGGCCGTCTCACCATTGCCACTGCGGTCCGTGCAAACAGAAGTGGAGGTGAAATTGAGCGAAAGTTGGCCGAAATCTCAATCGCCGACACGGGCCCAGGCATTCTCCCAGAGAATCAGGGCAAGGTGTTTGATCCTTTTTTTACCACCAAAGACCAAGGAACAGGACTTGGTTTAACCATCGTTCACCGGATTGTGGAGGACTATGATGGTGAGATCTTCCTGGAGAGCGACGGACGCAGTGGTACAATCTTTACACTCCACTTTCCTCTGGCAGAAGAAAACCCCAGAGAGTAACCTCAGAAGCTGCCTATACCAGCGCGGATATTTCATGAGATATCCGGGCTAGGGATTTCTACCACAAAGGACACAAAGAAATTTGAGATCTTAAACCTTCATCCCTTTGTGCTCTTTGTGTTCTTTGTGGTTTAATTGCCTTGGTCTTTTCTTGATTATCCTCGTGCCAACCTCACCCTGTCCCTACCTTTGACTTTGAGCATGTCTGCTGTTCGAGGAAGCTCGTTGGCTGCCTATAGTGCTTGACTCAACTGGCTAAATGATTTAAGGTAACGCGTTTTAAGGTCCTCAAAATCCAATCCGCCGTTCCCGCGGTCAGGCAGGGAGATCAAGCCACAGAGAGCACAGAGACCACAGAGAGATTTTAATCCAGAGAGTTATCTTAGGATTTCCTAGTACCTACTCTACAGTTCCTTTTTGAATCTCTGTGCGTTCTGTGTTCTCTGTGGTTCATTTTTATTGTTCCTATGAGGCATAGCCATGAGCGAAGAAAGCCAGGTATTACGTCAGCGAAAACAAAAGGCGGAAGAGTTGCGACAGGCTGGCGTTGAATTGTATCCCAATGATTTCCGGGTTCAGGATCGTCTGGCAGATATTAAGCATCGTTATGAAGACAAAAATGCGGAGGCCCTGGAGGAGGAGGGAAGGATTTTTGTCTGTGCCGGTCGCATTATGTCCATGCGTTCTTTTGGCAGGGCGACCTTTATGCACATTAAGGATGAAAGCGGTCTACTCCAAATTTACGTAAAAAGAGATCTGATTGGTAAAGAAGAGTATAGACTTTTCAAAAAAATGGACATAGGTGATTTTGTTGGCGTAAGGGGAACTGTTTTTTGCACCAATACAGGCGAACTTACAATAATGGCTCAGGAGGTGAGAATACTCAGCAAGAGTCTGCGACCCTTGCCGGAAAAATGGCACGGGCTTAGGGATGTGGAAATCAGGTATCGTCAACGATATGTTGATCTTATAGTCAATGACAGCGTCCGAGAGGTATTTATCAAAAGATCCAAGATTATTCAGAAGATACAAAGTTTTATGAGAGATCATGGATTTATCGAGGTGGAAACCCCGATGATGCAGCCTATCCCAGGGGGGGCTACTGCCCGCCCTTTCAAGACTTTTCATAACGCCCTGGGAATCGATTTGTTTCTCCGTATTGCCCCTGAACTCTACTTGAAAAGACTGCTTGTAGGTGGTTTGGAGCGAGTTTTCGAGATAAATCGCAATTTTCGGAACGAGGGGATATCCTTTCAGCACAATCCAGAATTCACCATGCTGGAGTTCTACCAGGCTTACGCCACCTATGAGGACCTTATCCCCTTTACCGAGGAGATGGTCTGCTCCATAGCCCAGCAAATAAATGGTAGCCTGAAGCTAACTTACCAGGGTAAAGAAATTGACCTGAGCCGACCTTGGCCTCGCTACAGCTTGAAAGAGGCGCTGGCGATATTTGGAGGCCTTGAATCCACTGAGGTGGAAAATGAGGCAAAACTAAGGACCAAAGCTGAATCCCTGGGAATAACCGTAGCTGGGCAGGACAGTGGTAAGGTGATAACCAAACTGTTTGATCTTCTGGTTGAGCCGAAGCTGGAACAACCAACGTTTATTACTCACTATCCTCTTGATGTGTCACCACTCTCACGACGCAACCAGGCTGATCCTTCTTTGGTAGATAGATTTGAACTTTTCCTGGCTGGCTATGAGATTGCCAACGGTTTTTCTGAACTAAATGACCCTGTAGACCAAAAAGAACGGTTTCTCCAACAGGTTGAGGCGCGGAAGGCAGGTGACGAAGAGGCACATTATATGGATGAGGATTACATTCGCGCCTTGGAATACGGCATGCCTCCTGCTGCGGGGGAGGGGGTGGGTATTGATCGATTGGTAATGTTGTTTACAGACCTACCCTCTATCCGGGAGGTTATATTATTTCCTCACCTGAGGCCGGAGAGCACTTAACTGTGGGGGCAAGTACATTTTTTCTATGTCCTACGAACTTTTCATAGGTCTCCGTTATTTAAAGGCCAAACGCAAACAGACCTTTGTCTCTCTCATTACTATAATTTCTATCGCCGGGGTTACGGTTGGCGTGACCGCGCTTATTGTGGTTCTGGCAGTGATGAACGGTTTCAAGGAAGACCTCCGGGACAAAATCCTCGGGGTTACCTCCCATGTGGTGATTTCCCGTTTTGACGGCAATATTTCCAACTACAACCAAGTGAAAACAAAGGTGGAAGAAGTATCAGGGGTAGCTGCTGCCACGCCTTTCATCTATACCCAAGTAATGATCAGTTCACGCCAGGCCATATCAGGGGCGGTGCTTAGAGGCATTGATCCCGATACGGCCAGTGAAGTAATCAATCTGCCAAAAAGTTTACTTGCTGGCAGCCTTAAAGACTTAGCGGCTGAAAATGGATTGGGCGGGACCATAGGTACCCCAGGAATCATTTTAGGTAATGAGCTCGCAAGGAATCTGGGTGTTTCCCGGGGAGAACCAGTGACGGTAATCTCTCCCCTGGGCCGCCTTACGCCCCTGGGCCAAGTGCCCCGTAGCCAGACCTTCAGGGTGACGGGCATCTTTGACTCGGGAATGTATGAATACGATTCTACCCTGGCCTATGTGTCCCTGTGGGCTGCGCAGCGCTTTCTTGGTATTGGGGATCGAGTAACCGGCATTGAAGTGCGGGTAGATGATATCTACAAAGCGGACCGGGTGGCCAAGGCCATTGGCAAAGTCCTGGATGGATACCCCTACTGGAGTAGGGACTGGATGAGGATGAACAAGAACCTCTTTTCCGCGCTCAAGCTAGAGAAAATAGTTATGTTCATCATTTTAACCTTAATCATTTTAGTCGCTGCTTTCAACATTGTTGGCACTTTGATTATGGTTGTTCTAGAGAAGACCAGAGATATTGCCATTCTCAAATCAATGGGGGCTACGCGCCGGAGTGTTATGAAAATTTTTATGATCGAGGGAGCGGTTATAGGCTTGCTGGGTACTATTCTTGGGCTTCTAGGTGGTTATACTCTCTGCAAGCTTTTAGCAACTTACAAGTTCATTGAACTGCCCCAGGATGTTTACTACATATCTACGTTGCCGGTTAAGATGGACCCAGTAGACGTGGCCCTCATCGCGGTGGCTGCTATGGTCATCAGCCTAGTGGCAACCTTGTATCCTGCCTGGCAAGCTTCTCGACTTGATCCCGCGGAGGCCATCCGCTATGAATAGCGCCGAGCCTTTGCTTCAGGTAAAGGGAGTGCACAAACATTTTGGCAGTGGCGAACGAAGGGTGGATGTACTGCGTGGCATAGATCTTACCGTCTCCGGGCAGGAGAGTATCGCGGTTGTCGGTGCTTCGGGGGTGGGGAAGAGCACGCTCCTGCACATTCTGGGAACCCTAGAGCGACCTAGTGCTGGTGAGGTTATCTATGAAGGAGTCAATGTATTAAGCTTTTCTGAGCCTCAGCTGGCCGCCTACCGCAATCGCAGTATTGGGTTTGTCTTTCAGTTCCACCATCTGCTGTCTGAATTTACCGCACTGGAAAATGTCATGTTACCACCGCTCATCGCCCGGATGAGCAAAAGAGAGGCAAAAGAGAGCGCCCATTACGTTTTGGATCTGGTTGGCTTGAGCCACCGTATTCAACATCGAGTTGGGGAACTATCCGGAGGCGAGCAGCAGAGGGTTGCCGTAGCAAGGGCACTGGTTTTGAAGCCGAAAGTTCTTCTGGCGGACGAGCCCACGGGCAACCTGGACACTAGAAGCAGTCGAAATATTCACGAACTTCTGCTTCGTCTCAACCAGGAACAAAAAGTGAGTTTGGTTGTCGTTACCCACAATATGGAACTTGCAGGCATGATGCAAAGACAGTTGCATATGAAGGACGGATTGCTGAACGAGATCGAGTGACCTGCGGAGAGCGAGTAAGTCGTGAAATTTCGCCTTCTTTTTGTTCTTCTGGGACTGTCTCTCGTCTGGCCCCAGTCGCTCCATTCTAGAGCCATACGCCTTGCCGTGATCCCCCTCACTTTTTACAGTGAGGAGGATCTCACTCATCTACGCAAACCATTAATGGACATGATGGTTAAAACCCTTCGGCAGCAAGGATTTCAGCCAGTGTCCGCCCTCGAGATCCTAGAGGAAAAACCGTCTTTGGCAGCAGGTGAAATGTCGGATGTCAAGGCTCGGAAAGTCGGCGCTGAACTGCAAACTAATTTTGTCATATATGGAAGCCTGAGCAAGATAGGAGAGCAAATCAGTTTTGATGTGCGCCTGGTGGATGTGGACAACGAGCGCCCCACGGCTTCCATATATGTTACCCAAGAAGGGTTAGAAAACCTTGCCAGCGCAGTGTCTGATCTTTCAGGAGAGGTTGGCATTCGGATACTGAGAAGGAAAAAGATCCGTAGCGTTAGCGTGTCCGGCAATGAGCGCATCGAAACTGAGGCTATTAAACTCAATATAAAAACCAAAAGTGGCGATCTCTTCGATCAAACTAAATTGCGCCAGGATTTGACAGAGATCTACAAGATGGGCTATTTCAAGGAGGTCCGCATAGAGGCTGAAGATACACCACAGGGAGAGGATGTGGTCTTTGTGGTGGCGGAAAAGCCCACCATCAACAAAGTTACTATCCGTGGTGCCAAGGTCATACCGAAAGAGGACGTCGAGGCTGCAATAACCACCCGACAATACAGTATACTTCAGCGGACAGCTCTAAAGGATGACGTAGAGAAAATTCGGGCACTTTATCGGGACAAAGGCTATTATGATGCAGAGGTTACCTATGAAGTGGAACCACTTGAGGGAAACCGTGCAGATGTCTCTTTTCGCATAAAGGAGAAAAAGAAACTATATGTTCGAAAGATTACCTTCGCCGGCAATCATCATTTCTCAGATGCTGAACTCAAAGATATAATCCAGACCTCCGAGAAAAGCATGTTCTTCTGGCTTACCGAATCGGGGATTCTAAAACGAGACAAGCTCGAAGTCGATGCAGATAGGCTCGCCGCTTTCTACTTAAATCAAGGTTTCATGGATGTCAAGGTGGGAAGGCCTGAGGCTGCTTACGATGAAGAGGGGATCTACATCAACTTTTCCATTGATGAGGGTCAACGATTCCGGGTGGGTAAGGTGGACGTGAGGGGGGAAGATATTGAACCAAAGATCAACCTTCTCGGTGTTATCGAGTTGTCGAAGGAAAAGTACTTTAACCGTGAAGTTTTGGCAAAAGATCTTCAGAATCTCACAGATTTCTTTACTTCCCGGGGATACGCTTTTGCCGAGGTATCACCAAATATCAATAAAGACGAGACCTACCAGGTGGTCAATGTTGACTATGAAATCAAGAAAGGCGATTTAGTCGATTTTGCCAGGATTAATATTGTCGGCAATGACAAGACCCGTGACAAGGTCATCCGGCGGGAATTAAGGGTGGTTGAGGGGGAACGTTATAGTCGGGCCAATCTGGAAAGAAGTGTTCGTAACCTTCAGAGACTTGACTTTTTCGAGACGGTAGACCTGGATACCAGGAAAGGGCAGACAGCCGACAAAATGGATGTTGATGTAAAAGTCAAGGAAAAGCCGACAAGATACATCTCTGCGGGAGCTGGCTATAGTTCGGCAGATGAAGTATTTTTCCAAACGCAAGTTGCCGAGCGCAACCTATTCGGTCGCGGTCAAAACCTACAGTTCAATGCCCAGTTAGGTTCCGTTGCCAACAGGTTTACCCTTAAATTTACCGAACCCTGGCTGTTCGACATTCCCCTCTCTTACACAATGGAAGCCTATAACTGGTCCAGGGACTATGATGACTATAACAAGACAAGCTGGGGAGGAAGGATTGCTTTCAGTTACCCAATTTGGGATTACACTAGGCTTTACCTCTCCTATATTTACGACGACGCAGACATATCAGATGTGTCTTCCGGCGCAGCCGACATTATAAAAGACCAAGAGGGGACACTGGTCACCAGTGCCGTTAGCTCCACCTTGAGAAGAGACAGTAGAGACCACCATTTTCTCACCACCCGGGGGTCAGACAACGAATTAACCGTGGACTATGCTGGAGGCGGGCTCGGTGGGGATGCCGGCTACGTTAAGGGAGAGGTCAACTCGAGCTGGTATTTTCCCCTGTTTTGGGACTGCGTGGGATTCCTCCATGGCAAGACTGGATATATTGTGGAAAATGATGGAGAAGTACCCATTTATGAACGTTTCTATCTAGGTGGTATCAACTCAATTAGATCTTTTGGTTCAGGAAGGGTAAGCCCCAGGGACCCCGAGACAGGTGATCGCATAGGGGGAAACAAGATGGTACTCTTCAACGCGGAGTTCCTCTTTCCCTTCATAAAAGAACAGGGAGTTAGGGGAGTACTCTTCTTTGATGCAGGTAACGCCTACGATAATGGCGAAAATATCGACTTAGGTGATTTGTACTATGCTATTGGTGGCGGCATAAGGTGGTACTCTCCCATGGGGCCTTTGAGGCTTGAGTGGGGCTACAATCCAGATCAAAAACCGGGAGACCCAAAGTCCAAGTGGCAGTTCTCTATGGGGGTTTTCTTTTAGTCGAACAAAGGGGAATTGCGCAGAAGGAAAACCTTCTATATTATAAGTTTTTGAGTGCTTCATAGAGTGCCAATAAAAACATATGGAGGCAATTAGGGTTAAGGAGAATCGACATGAGGATTTGCAAAACATTTTTGGCTGTATTTCTTTTTCTCACATTTACCACCCAGGTTTGGGCTGCAGAGGTTGTAAAATTAGGTTTTTTCGACAAGCAGGACATTGTTGATCGTTCCGAGCTGGGGAAGGAAGGGCTGGCGACAATTAAAGCCGAAATGCAACCGATTCGCGAGAAGCTGGAAGCCTCGCGACAGGAAATAAAGGAACTGAAAGAGGAATTCAAAAAAAAGGAGCCAATATGGAGCGATGAGGTGAAGAAGACCAAATACCTCGAGATTGTTTCCAAGGAAAAAAGGCTCGAGCAAGATGTTGAGCAGGCCAATCGCTCCCTGAGTAAGAGAGAGCGGGAGTTGCTGGAGCCTCTTCAGACAAGAGTGTTAGAAATTGTGGCGAAGATCGGGAAAGAAGGTGGCTACACTATGATTTTTGAAGTTCATGGTGCAGGTATCTTGTACGCTCCAGATTCTCTGAATCTCACAGACAAGATAATTGAGGAATTGAATGCCATTTCGGCCAGTCAAAAGACTGAGGAATAAACATTTAATTAATATCCAGGAGGCAAAACATTTGCTTCTTCCGGAATTTGCTTCCCCAGAAAGATAAAGGAGATAAACGGCCAGGAAGAGATCCTCTATAAATATGGGTATTTGCATCGGTTGGATTGGGGTCAATGGATTTGGCC
>JAJDNT010000143.1 GCA_022340515.1 Deltaproteobacteria bacterium | reverse complement strand
AGAAGTTTTCGACAAAAAGGGGGGAGTCATGGCTATAGAAAAGCGTCAACACCCTAGAGTTGAAATTTCCTGGTCAGCAACTATCATTACTCCTGATGGCCTCGTGAGCTGCAGGACCGAAAACCTGAGTACCGACGGCACTCTCATTCGCTGTTCTGAATTGCCAGATGAACTTCATAATTTCCGCTTAGTTTTCAAGCCTGCTGAACGGCAACTCATTCTTGCCACCGCTGAAAGAATATGGTCTGAGACCGTAGATAATGACCCGAACACGCCTCATGCCATGGGTGTCCGTTTCACCTTTATCCCCGAACACGATTTTCAGCTGATTAGCCAGGCTGTTTCGAACAATAGCTATGGGCTCAAAAGCCAAATGAGTGCGGCTCTGTAGCTGGTGAAATTAACCATCCTAACCTTACTCTGTAAAAACCCTCTGTGTAAGCTCGCCAAATTGGTTCAGGGGTGCGAGCAAACTCCTCCTGCAGTAAAATCCGCCTAACGCCATCCTTAGCTTAACCCGGATGTGGTGCAATTAATCGTTCAGTAGGATCAAAGATCCTCTTCAAAGGCACAAGCAAGTGCCTGGCATAGTCTATGCTCACCAGTTAGTGCAAGGGGTAAGATTAAGGCTAGGTAGTGTTGCTGCTGCTGTTGTCTTAATCTAAAGGCAAGATAATAATATTTTTAGATATTTTAATGGATACAAATAAATTGGACAGATATTTTTGGTTTTTATTTGGACAGCTAACAAGGCCTTTTAAGTAAAAGAAAAAGACTTTATCGTATAGATAAGTATACAATTTTCTGAAATTAGGTTTAGCCAGACAAATATAGATGGCAATCTAAACAACTTATGGTTTGATGAATGCTATAGTCGTTGAGGAGAAAAAAATGAAAAAGATATTGGCAAAAATTACGCTAATAATACTTCTGTTAATACCAGTAGTCGCTCACAGTGAGCAAACAGTATACTGGGCTGACAATGAATGGGTGTGCGTCATGGCTGGTACATGCGATGCAACTACCAATGAATATCTCATACTAAAAGAACCATCTCTTGATTACAAGGCTCCTGTCATGGCGCACTATTGCACCTCTGACGTAAATGATTTCGTCGCCACTAAGACACCATGGATGGAGGTGACTTTTGAAGATGAATATCCAGCAGTGGACAGTGGCATCCACATTTGGATAAGGGATGTATGCCCAATTGCCACCACCTACTTCGCCACGGAGATTGCGGCATTCGGCCAGGATGACACCCTGAACGATAACTATTTCGTTAAATGGTCTAACCCTACAAAGAATGAATACCTTCTTGTAGATACTGGCAAGGGGCGGTCTGCAGGCAAACATAAGGTGAGGGTAGGAATGAAAGAAAACGGTACAGTAGAATATTGGCTTGACGATGAACTTATCTGGAGCACTGAAAATATTCCCGCCACCTATACCTATCAGAGTCCTGAATCATTCGGCTGGATTATCTTGGGGGGACAGTATCCTGGAGCTACTTTTTCCAATTTCGAAATTGGCACCGATTATGGGCCACTCCTGTCAACAAGAAATCTTGATATCGACATCAGGCCTTTCAGTGAGCATAACATAATTTTACCGTGGAAGTGGGGTCTTATCCCCGTGGCAATACTATCAACTGCAGATTTTCACGCGCCCAGTGAAGTAGATCTAGAAACTGTAAAATTTGGACAAACAGGAGAGGAGGACAGCCTTAGTTTTTGTCAGAGACACAGCCGAGACATTAATCGTGATGGATTTACCGACTTACTTTGTTTTTTCCGCACTTACAAAACCAATTTTCGTTTAGGAGATACCGAGGGTATTTTGAGGGCAGAGAGCAATACTTCGAATGCTATGAGTACGATGAACACCAAGAATACCAAGACAGTCTTAGAAGGCCGAGACTCCGTAGAAGTCTTTGACAAAATGAAATGGCGTGCAAAAAACTGGCATAAAAGTCAGGAGAGACACCGATTTTGACACTGCCTTAAATGGTTAACAACTAAATAAAAAAATGATCTCCAGAAAGTTTAGAAGGTTAATCTAGACTTTGTCCCTTCCATTTTGAGCCGAATGTTAGGCCCCAAAATTGTGGCGCCCCATTGACAGCCACCATACCGTGTTTACTTTCATTTGTATGGTTATCGCGTTTTAACCAATAATTTTCGCCTCAAACAACCTGAATCAGTGTCTAATTCACTGAGACGGGTGGGAGGAAGATATAATGTCTGTACAGACCGCAGAAGCAAGAAAGGCAAAGGTAAACGGCGTGGATGTTGGCGCTGTTAAAGGCACGGTGGGCGCCATAGAGGAAAAACCCGATCTCGCCAAGTCCAAATTCCGAGCTCACAATCAATGGATAAGCGGCGGACACAACCGTTCCACCATAAACGCTTTTTACGGTGCTGGTCAGGAGAATTACCGTAACAAGCCGTTTGTACTGGAAGCGGACGAACCTCCCCTGCTGGCGGGAGAAGACCGGGGAGCCAATCCTGTAGAGCATCTTCTCAATGCACTGGCAGCTTGCATGACCACCACTATGGTCTACCATGCTGCGATTCGGGGTATCAATGTGGAGGAATTAGAATCAGAGCTGGAGGGAGATATTGACCTACGTGGCTTCCTGGGGTTATCCGATGAAGTCAGAAGGGGATATGAGGAGATCCGAGTCAATTTCAAAGTCAAAACCGATGCTGAGAACGTGGAAAAACTCAAGGCTTTCAGCAGGCTATCGCCTGTGTACGATGTGGTCAGCAACGGAACGCGAGTCAAGGTGCAAATAGAAAAGAAGTAAAGATCGAGAAAGCTTAAATCATTTGACTTTTCGCAAAGAGTAACTATAATCACCCCAATCAATAAAGGGCCGTCTTTGTTGACGGCCCGGTTTCGTTCTGAGGGAAGCTCCATTTGTTAAAAGTGGCAACCTCAAGTTTGGGACCATGAGAACTTTTTAGAAAGGAGGATGTCACTATGGCTAATGGAATTGTCAAGTGGTTTGATGAGCGCAAAGGCTACGGCTTCATCGAGCAGGAAGATGGTACGGATGTATTTGTTCACCATTCAGGGATCAATGCAACCGGTTTCAAATCTCTCAATGAGGGCGACAGCGTAACCTTTGATGTGGAGCAGGGCAAAAAAGGTCCTGCTGCGGTTAATGTAACTGTATCCTAGGTTGCCTTTGTCATGGCGAAACAGGGCGTTTCATCCAGTCGGATGGAATGCCCTTTTTATTTCTTGACCGACGGGGCCAGAAGGCACGGTGGTGGAATCTTAGTATCTTCCTTTCGCCTTGGTCTTAATATTGCGGAATGGGCTCAGAGGTGGGACCTTTCCACTTCGAGCATAGCTGATCACACTTAGCCTTTTTCTCGTTACATTTACTGACGCATTGAATAAATTCTTTATCCTTTCCTTCATCCCTAACCTTCCAGGTATTACAGTCTGATATGCATTTTTCTAATTCTGCAATACACTGGGACTGACATTCCTCGTATGAGGTTATCTTGTGCTGTTTGGCGGCGCAGCCGGATGCGAAAGCTATCAACAGAGCCATGAGCAATGATGTGGCAGGCTGGATTAGCCTCATTTATTTTTCCTTCTCGGAGCGCTGGGCGTTGCGCGGCTTGCCCTGGGCAAAGCTTGAGCCAGTAGGGAATGGCAATTGACTAGAGGGCTGAGGAAAGAATCCGCGCCTTCAAAACCCTCTCTTCATATGCCTGTAGTAGATCATCCTTTTTAAAGATACCCAGAACCTTTTTTTGGTTGTCAGGAGGTGTGACTGGCAAAAAAGCAATACGATGTTTATCAAATAGACGCAAGGCTTTCTCGAGAGTATCATTGGTTGACACGGTGATCACATCCTTGCTCATAAAATCTGCTGCAACCATTTTGTCTTTCAGTTCATCAAATTTGCGAAGATGAGGTCTCAGGTCTCTCAGGGATAAAACTCCCACGAGCTCTTCTGTGCGATTAAAGACGACAAAATGAGGGTAGGAGGATTCAATAACCTGATCCATGATTTTACTGAGTGGCATAGAATCGTCCAGCCTTTCAAACTCCCGGCTCATGAAGTCCTTGACCAACATAGTTCTGAGAATGCCAATATCATGCCCCCGAACAATGGTTATTCCCTTTTTCAGCAGTTTCATTTCG
>JAJDNT010000142.1 GCA_022340515.1 Deltaproteobacteria bacterium | reverse complement strand
TGAAGTTTTTTGCTCTCAAAATGGAGTCGAATTTTTTTTAGTAGCGGCAATAACTCCCTCCACAATTGGATGAGGCAGTAGGCCAGAACAATCCCGAGATACCCATGAAATGCGTCCATGAAGTCAGGTACTCTACCTGGCAGGAAGAACTGCACAATTTCTGTAAGCACCGGAATTGCGAATATCAAAACGATTAGACGCTTCCGCTTGAGAGGGAAAAAGATCAGGGAGATAACAAAAAGTAATGACAAATGATAGATTGCGTCTGAGTTGACACCCATTGGAACGAATACCTTCCTTTGAGCGAGAGCCATATCCCGATTATGGGGGCTTTATCATTCCTCCACTATCTTGGTAAGTACCCCACCCTTAAACTGCAGCAACACTTCTTTTCTTTTGTCCTCCAAGTAATACCAATTGTCATCGGCTAAAATGGCTGCCCGGCTATCGTCGGCAGTAGGATTTTTCCGACTAAGATGAGCAGGATATCCAAGGCTGAGCAAAACCTCTCCTTTGGTCATACCTACTTCTGCACTTCCTGATAACACAATTGCACGAAAATCTGGGTTAACCCTATCAAGGCCAACTGCTTCCTTATCTTGTACAAAAAACTTGTAAAATGACACTCGCGTATTCACACCACCATAACCCATTCGCCAGCCAGTAAGTGCATAGTTTTCCCCGGTGGCAATAAACTTGATTTCTTTGATTGAAATAGCTTTAATAGAGCACTCGGTTCCTGGGGGTATAAAAATTCCACCAGAAAAAGGGTTCGCACTCTTGATTTTATTTGCTTCAGAAGATCTGAAACTTACTCTATTAAAAACGGATTGTCCCTCTAACTCTTTAAGCCCGGTTCCTTTAATGCTTTCACAGCCCAAATGGGTCAAAATCAGCACGATGAATAAAATAAACCATCTTCCCCTGCACATGGCTTAGTCTCTTGCAAAGGCAATTTGTTGGAGCTTTTTTATCACACTTTTTTGAAGTTTTTGAGCGGCTTTCAAATTACATGAATGAGGAGAGAGAGTGCAACAAAAAACGTTCCCATTAACAAGCTCCGATGTATCAAGGAGAATAAGTGCGTAAACCAAGCAGAGTAATGATTATTAGAGAGCTTGAAGAGGAGATCTGGCGCATGATAGAGCCTCAGATCGATTCACATGGTTTAACCACCGAATCGGAGCGGGAGATTATGAAGATGGAAATTCAAAGCTTTGTGGAATACAAGGCTAAATCCCTCGCTATAGAGGAACTGGCAGATGCGCTCTATTCACCCAGGCAGACTATGGCACTATTTCTCGAGTATCTTCATAATAAAGGGATAGCAGGATACCCGGTTGCCAAGGAAGGCAAGAAGTGAGGTGAGAAAAAAATCCCCACTCCCGATTGTTACGAGAGTGGGGGATTTAACACGGCATGTATAAGAAACGAGCTTGTGACCCAGAACCATGCCGCATGGCGGAAAGATAACTCCGAGGAGAAGTAAAGACAAGAGGGCGAAGGTAAATTTTTCAACTTGAGCCTTGACTAGTTTTGATTCCCTTTATTACTTATTGGCATCATATTTGCGTTAGCCAAAGATGACCTTTAAAAAAGTGCGATTCAGGGAAGGACTCCGATTAAAAGACCCCAGTATCCAAAAGGCTACCTAGATGGTGCATTTTCCTAACATTATGATACTACCGGATAAAGTCTACAGCCTTTCCATTCAAAAAGCTGAAAGCAAGCGTGCTCTCGACCGCTTTCTTTTCGATTACACCGCGCACGGTGTCAGTTTCACTGATCCCTATGACAAATGGAGAACGCTTCTGGGAGTAAGTAAGGAGTTTTGGGAAGATTATCCCTTCTATAAGCTGGGGGTTCCTTTGGAGTGGCTTCTCCTGAGATTTTTGCACCACCACCTTACAGCCAAATCACTTGACTTGCTCTCCGGCGACAATGGTCAAGTACTCAATTCATCTAACTACAGGACCTTACTAGGCCGGGAGATGACCGAAGCTGAAGGCGAAGAATCACTCAGAGTTCTACTTAAGTCTTGGGCTGAGGTTCATCCGAAAGGTGTTATCGAATTTAAAGACATCTATGTCTCTAGCCACTTTACAGCACAAGCATTGAGACAAATCATCGAAACACTGAAATCTAAGGGGCATCTCAAAGACTTGGGGCAAAATGTCTATCTAGTCGAAAAGAAAATGCTCGATGCCTCATAAAGGACCGAGTAAGCACACAATTTCCCGGACCTGATCTCTTATGAGTAAATACAAGGGAGTGATTACGCTTTTAGGGGCTATTCTATTAATTTTCTTGCCAAATTCAATCTACGGGGGTTCAATCTACAACAGTGATCTCAAGCCTCACAGAGTACAAATAGGGTACAAAGACGGAGCACAGTATTTTGTCACGGTTTACAATTCAGCTAGCCACTATTTTGACTGCAATTACGGCTGTCAGGTAAAATTAGTAAGAACTGGCTACACAAGAACATTGGCTTCTGACGCTGTTGTCATCATCGACGATGGAAAGCTGAGAGTAAGATAGAACCACGCAGGCCGACTCTCAAGGCTGCCTGAGCCGCTACCTTCTTTCTCGCTAACACCTGCCTTGCACCCACCTGTGGCATATTTCCTGCAATTCTAGACTTTCCGTAGGAAGAATTTAAGCATTTTCAATGGGAGGGATCACCCATGAAAAAGCTAGAAAAGCGTATAGTTCCTCGATCTGAAATCAAGTGGCCTGTAACTATGTTGAGCCCTCAACTTCAGGTGGAAGGCAAAATAGAAAACTTCAGCTCCAGAGGTGCCTTCGTCTCCTGCAAGGAACTTCCTCCACTTGAAGAAGGCTTCCTAATGGTCATCAAGGCTCCCGAATATAAAGCAATGAATCTGAATGCCAAAGTGGTCTGGTCAACGGTGGTGAAAAACAGTGAAGGAGATTCCTATTTTGGTATAGGTGTCCAATTTACCAGAATGTCACCCGATGACCGCCAGGCTCTTCACAAATTGATTTCCCAGCACTTTGAGATGAAGACCTTCCACAAACCGGTTGACGGTGAGTAGCCCATAACTCGCTAATGGAGGCCCGCCCCCAATGAAACTTGCCTGTAGCCATTGTAACAAAGTTTTGAAGACCCTTGACCAAGATGATTTAACCAGGCTGCTTCACAGTGATGAAGGAGTCTATTTCTTCTGCAGTGAAGGCTGCAAGGACGCCTGGCCTCAACCGATCGTTACAGAAGAAGAAATAGAAAGCATCAAGCAGTCTTCACTTTAACCCTAATTAATTAATGAAGAACGGTTACTTTGGTGGCCGGAGGAAGGCATTAACCATCTTATCCCCCAGGGGCAGGCGGGAAACTCTTCCAAGATTCTTTATCATGAAATCGAAGGGCAGCAGCCTGAGCCAAGGATTGTCGAGAAAAATTCTGGCTGCGTCGTGATAATACTCCTGCAGGTCGCAGGCTCGATTCAGTCCATCAATGGAATTGCCCTCCCCTGCTGAAAAAGTTCCATGGCGGATAACAGCGCAGATATCCTTGTTCTCGAGGGAAGTGGCCACTCCATCTGCCAGTTCATAGGAGCCGTGTTTAACCCTTTCAACCAACCCAATTCCACCTGGACAGCAAATTTTTAACTGCTCGTGCTGGACAAACATCAAACTATTGAGACTTTCCTCACTCCGAAAGAGCCTAACCACAACGTTGACGCTGGTTGGTTGAGCATGGATCACGGCTGAGATCTCGGGGCGGCCCTGGTAGATAGTAAAATGGGCAGGGTGCTCAGAGGTAATTTTTT
>JAJDNT010000114.1 GCA_022340515.1 Deltaproteobacteria bacterium | reverse complement strand
ATACCACAAAAAATCGCTAACTTAGTTGGCTCTTGCCCTCCGGAAAATTACCTCTCTTTTACCCCACCAGGAATTGTTAAAAGCGAAAATAGCAATAACTTTATAATCTTATGGCAAATAAAGTTGAACGTTTTTAATTGTTCAGAATTTGGCACATTAGTTGCGATATGAAAAGGCAAGAAAATTTTTCTCTCCGCACTTTTTTACTGAGACGGGCCATGAGTAACACAGCCAGCAAAATAAAATTGGAAAAATGGTCGGTTACTTGCCCAGAAAAATCGGGGATGAGTGAGATCGATAATTTAAGCTGGAATGAACTCACCAGACCCATGCCTTGCTACTTTGTTATGTTTATCAGCTCCGCTTTTCAGGCTCTCCTAGCAGTATTGCTCTTACCTTATAACCTGCTCAACCGAACGTAGATAAGATAAAGTTTCATCTATGCCATCTCCATTCGCGGCTTAACCAACTGGGGTAAAGACTGCTCACTGAGGTATTCTTTCCCTCCCATTTATTTGCAAAACTCCTTTCTATGTTATTCTTACACCTTACAACTACCATATCAGACATGGAGGGCAGAACAACCATGAGCAGTGAGAATGTCACTAGAGAGGAATCACTAGATCCTGAAGATTGGCAACTGATGCGAGCCCTGGGGCAGCGGATGGTTGACGACATGCTGACTTATTTGCAGACCGTGCGTGATCGCCATGTGTGGCAACCACTGCCTACGGAAGTAAAAGCATACTTCAACCAGCCCTTACCTATAGAATCGCAGGGACCGGAAAAAACATATCAGGATTTTTTGGAATACGTCCTCCCTCATCCTATGGGAAATATTCATCCCAGATTCTGGGGTTGGGTAATCGGAACCGGAACACCCCTGGGCATGCTAGCGGACATGCTTGCAGCTGGAATGAACCCCAACGTTGGCGGTGCCGACCATGTAGCCAACTATGTCGAGTCACAAGTGCTCGATTGGTGCAAAGAGATGTTGGCCTATCCTACCGAGGCCAGTGGTTTGCTAGTCAGTGGAGGCTCCATGGCCAACCTGGTTGGTTTGACCGTGGCCCGAAACAACAAAGCCGACTTCGACCTGCGGCAACAAGGCATCTATGCTTCGCCCCGCAGAATGACCCTCTACGGCTCCAATGAGACGCACAGTTCAGTACAAAAAGCAGTTGAACTCCTGGGTCTGGGGAGCGACTCTTTTCGCCAGATACCGGTAAACAAGGATTTCCAAATCGATTTGTCCGAGTTGGAGATTGCTATAGCTCGAGACAGGGAAGCAGGCTGTCAACCCTTTTGTATTGTCGGTAACGCTGGGACGGTTAACACAGGGGCAATAGACGATTTAGACACACTAGCTAGCATCTGTTGCCGTGAAAAGCTCTGGTTCCATGTTGACGGGGCCTTTGGAGCTCTAGCCAACCTGTCGCCGGAACTCCGCCCGCTAGTAGCTGGTATGGAAAAGGCTGACTCCCTCGCCTTTGATTTGCACAAGTGGATGTATATACCCTACGAAGTTGGTTGCGCCCTGGTCCGACAAGAGGAGGCCCACCGCAAGGCATTTGCCCTGACACCTGATTATTTGACCCACTCCGACCGGGGGTTAGCGGGCGGCAAAATTTGGTTTAGCGACTACGGTGTGCAATTATCCCGTGGTTTTCGTGCTCTAAAAGTGTGGATGTCTTTAAAAGAGCATGGTGTGCAAAAATACGGAAGACTGATCCAACAAAACGTCGACCAAGCCAACTATTTGGCAAAGCTAGTAGAAAACTCAGCTGATCTCCAGCTACTGGCCCCGGTTCCGCTGAATATTGTCTGTTTTCGATTCACTTCTGACCAGCTTAACGACGAAAGCCTAAATGAGTTAAACAAAGAACTTCTTATTCAGTTGCACGAGAGTGGAGTTGCCGCGCCTTCCTACACCTTGATTAATGGCAGGTATGCACTTCGAGTGGCAATTACCAACCACCGCAGCAGGCGGCAAGATTTTGAGACTTTGGTGGGTGAGGTAGTACGGTTGGGCAATAAATTGCTGCAATAGCCCGAGCTAACGGTATTCAGAGGGAGCAGATTCCAATACCGACTGCATGGTATCCCTCTTTACCTCTAGAGTTTCTCTGTCTCCCGTTCCTGATTCAATGGCTTCTTCGTATGCTGGTAGAGCTTTCCTATAAGCTCGCTCAAGACTCATTTCGGCAACGTTAACCAGAGCTTTAGCCAACTGGAATCTAGCACCCAATAGCTCCAGGCCCGCCCTCTCACCTCGGTCGAGCAGGTTCTCGCCTCTGTCCAATAACATTCTGAGCTTGTTGAGATCGGCTTCTTTTCCTTTGGCTGACTCGGCAGTGACAAGGGCCATGAGCTCATCGAAAAGGGCCTTGTAAGCGGCCCTTTGACCTACGTAATTCTTGCCCGTTAGTCCCCTCGCCTTTAATTCACCCGCTTGCAGGGGGTCGAAATTTTTCACTGGCTCCGAGCCCTTGGGAATAAATTTGCCTTCCCACAAGGTTATTGTCTCTCCGTTGCTCACAAACCGGTAGGTTGATTTATTGCTCATGCTGACAGTAAAGAGAAGTCCAAGCACCAATATCAATATGGCAATCAATGTGTAGATCCCAACCCCTTTTTTCCCTTCGCTTCTGTGAAATTTCGTTTTTGATCCAGCCATTGGCCGCCTCCTAATCCTGCCGCAATTGTAGCCCATCTTTCTGAGCTCAAAGACAGTACCCCATATCATTTCATCGAAATGGAGTCAAACTTTTATGGGCACCTAATAAAACCAAGCTTGAACGATTTCGCTATAATAATATATAAGCACGAAGGCTAGGCGGAGTGCAAAGAATTTAAGCTCAGTGTGGATATTTTTTTGAGATCTTTGTCTGCACCTTTAAAGCCACATCTGTTTAAATGGGTTGCAATGTTTGCTGATCAATCTTCCGTTACCGCTGGCAAGGGAAGCTAAACCGCACCAAGGGCAAGATGAACATGTCGCATAATCTTCCAGGGCGACTGGGGGTAATCTTCGACATAGACGGGGTGCTCTTAGATTCTTACAAGATGCACTACCAGTGCTGGCGATCCATTGCCGAAAAACACTCAATTACTCTCACTGAAAAGGACTTTGATTCCCTCTTCGGGCGAAGAGGCAGTGAAATCGTGCGCCAGATATGGGGTGAGGATCTCACCGAAGAGCAGATTGGTACAATTCACAGGCAAAAACAAGCCCTGTATCGTGAAAGACTGCAAGGTAATTTTCCTGAGAATGACGGCGCAATCCAACTCATCGACAGTTTGACTGCAGAAGGGTTTATTTTAGGTATTGGCTCCTCGGCACCGCCAGAAAACGTTGAAATGTCCCTGAATGGGCTGAACCGAGCAAAATCCTTTAAGGCGATTGTAACTGGAAATGACGTGGCCAGGGGTAAACCGAACCCAGAGGTTTTCCTCTTGGCAGCCCAACGGATGGGGTTGGAACCATTAGATTGTGCAGTAATCGAGGATGCTCCTGCTGGGATATTGGCAGCTCTTGCCGGCGGTATGACCGCAATCGCTTTGGCGGGCACCGCACCTCCTCAAAGTTTAACCATGGCACATCTGGTGGTGACCTCTCTACGGCAACTGACCCCTAAGCAGATCTCTAAGCTGATACTCAGGCGCCAAAATCGCCGCTAACCTGCCCAGGCGCCGGTTCAATTTTTATTGGTCTGACGGAGCTGAGCAAATCTGCAATCTGCATTCTCCATTCTGAAATCCCTAATGCCCCTTCATTTTCACTTCGCTCAGTTTCAAGGTCACGGCTCCAATCGTGGGAATCTTTCCGCTAACCTGGAGAGGTATCCGCAACTCTGGATCGAGATGGATAGCTATGTCTGCCTGCATTCCCAGAAAGGAGAAATTCTCCACATCTTTCCTGTCTGATACCAGCGGTTCGGACTCGAGTGTTAGTCTCAATCCATCCACTTTACCTTTTTTTGACACCTTTCCTTCCCCACTCCTCACAGAATAATCAACTTCGAGAGTTTGTAGTCCTTCTACTTGCAGCCGCACCTGATGCAACTGTTGTTTTCCGAAGACGCACAGACATAAAACTTCACCCTCTTTTTCTAATGGTGCGGCGGACACAAGATATATGAGAAGCGTAGAATCAACCACTTGCGGGCACTCTAGTCCATTAACATCGTAGGGATAGAAGCTGGTCTTGACAGCCGTCCATTTTTCCGGATCAAGTGAGGTTTCGCCTTTGGTATTTGGCATCCGGCGCAAGCGATGGACTCCTTGTCCACTGAACC
>JAJDNT010000134.1 GCA_022340515.1 Deltaproteobacteria bacterium | reverse complement strand
CCCTATGCCCTATGCTCCATGCTCTATGCTAACAATCAATCTTTATGACAAAAAGATAAGATATTATCAAGGAGATTAGGTAAGAAAATTTGCAATGTGAGCGCGACAGTTAAATGACATGAATATATCCATTTTCAATTGATTTTTACATGAATATTGGTTAGAATCTTATATTCGTGCAAGAATGCACAAAGTTGCAACTGGGATGGATATGAATTTCACGTTTTTCTTGACAAGCAGCACCCTCCATACTAGAAAATGGGATCTTAGAGAACATGACAAGGGCTCAGGCCCTCCTAATGGTCTTAGGACCATCTTTTCTTGCCAAGCATCTGCCTTTAAGTCTCAATTTACCTCGTTGCAGGAGAGAACATGAGTGTCAGGCAGCTAGACCGAAGTACAGGGATTCAGTTCTGGTTATAGGCGGCATTTCAATCTGAAAGGAATTCTCCGCCTTGCGCGCTCAGGACCACTAAATATACACGATCTTTTATGTGGTCAATCTAGATTCACTCTAACTCAAGGAAAACAGGCCTATGTTTTTCACCATTTCCCTCTACGTTGCTCTGGCCATTTTCGCACTCGGCATGGTTTATAAGATCTCCACCTGGTTCCGCTACAAGATCGGGTTGGATGTTACTAACATTCCCACATCATCCCGGATTTCTGCGGCAGTAAAGGGAATCATCTTAACCATTTTCAGTGCAAAAATCCTTACCCTACTCCGAGTCTTCATTCTTGACACTCTCCTCCAGTTAAAAGTGTTGCGCCAGGATTTTCTGCGTTGGCTCATGCACATATGTCTTTATCTTGGCTTCATGCTACTCCTTTTAATGCACGCCCTGGATACCTTCGTAACCTCGGCCCTCTTCCCCGAATATTATTCCACCCTCAACCCCTTCATGTTCTTGCGGGACCTCTTTGGTCTCATGGTAATCATTGGCATCGCCCTTGCGCTCTATCGCCGTTTTATTCTTAAAGTCCCTCGCCTGAGAACTGCTGGTCAGGATCATTACGCCATCATTATCCTAGCGGTTATCATGCTCTCTGGTGTACTGCTGGAGGGCAGCAAAATAACTTCTTATTCCAGATATGAGGAGATGGTGGATGAGTACACCATTTCAGCCGACGAAGAAGAGCTCAGAGCTCTCGAGGCATACTGGGTAAAAGAATTTGCTCTGGTATCTCCCAATCTTAAAGGGCCTTTTGATAAGGAGACTTTGGACCTGGGAAAAGAATCGCACGAGATGACTTGCGTTCAGTGTCACTCCAAACCTCAGTCGGCATTTTTGGGTTACACCACAGCCAAAATCATCAGCCCCATAGCCCTGGGATTGGATCGGGCTAATGTGCCGACGATCCTCTGGTATATCCATTTTCTCGCATGCTGGCTGGGCTTGGCCTATCTTCCTTTCAGCAAAATGTTCCATATCTTTGCCAGCCCACTGTCTCTGCTGGCCAACTCGGTCATGGCGAAGGGAATATCAGAGCCGGCCAATATAGCCACCCGGCAGGTGTTGGAACTGGATGCTTGCACCCATTGCTGCACCTGCAGCCTAAACTGCTCAGTGGGGGTAGCCTTTGAGACAATTCCGAATTTGAACATCCTTCCCTCCGAAAAAATAGCATCTATAAAAGCCCTTGCTTCTGGCAAGGAGCTTAGCAACAAACAACTAAAACACCTTCAGGAGGGCATTTATCTCTGCACCAATTGCCGTCGCTGCACCGTGGTCTGTCCGGTGGGGATCAATTTGCAGGATCTATGGTTCAGTGTGCGGGAAACTCTCCTTAAGCGTGGCTACCCAGAGTTCCTTGCTCTTTCACCTTTTTCCTATTACCGGGGGTTAATGAGAAAAGAGCTGGTTGATGACAATTATCCGGCGCCTCTGGTTCAGGCCAGGGATGCCATTGCCGCTGAGTGCTCTCTAATGAAGCCGTCGGAAAAACCCTTGGCCCTGACGCCCACCGACAGAGAGTTCAAAAGTGGGCTTGGCCTCTCGGATCAGGCAAGCACTTTTTCGGGTTGCTTCGGCTGTGAGACTTGCACCACTGTATGTCCTGTGGTGGCAAACTTTGAGAACCCGCAAGAGGAGCTGGGGCTCTTGCCCCATCAAATCATGCACTCTTGTGGCCTGGGGCTGAAAGATTTGGCCTTTGGTTCCAATATGCTCTGGGACTGCCTTACTTGCTATCAGTGCCAAGAGCATTGCCCCCAGTCCGTATCCGTCACCGATGTGCTCTATGAGCTTAAGAATCAAGCGATCAAACATGTGAAGGAGAAGATGTAGATCGGCTCGCGCCCTTTGCAAGCGGGGTTGATCCAACCAAAATGGGTTCAAGTTAGATAGATAGGGATAAGATTATGAAATTTGCCCTGTTTCTGGGTTGCCAAATTCCGGCCCACCTCAATCAGTACGAAATTTCCGCGAGAGCGGTCTTAAAAAGACTCGATGTGGGCTTGGTGGATATCAAACAGTTCAACTGCTGTGGCTACCCGGTAAGAAGCCTCGACTTCAAGACCTTTGTTCTCTTTTCAGCCAGAAACCTGGCCCTGGCTTCCAGAGAGAAGCTTAACCTGATGAGTCTATGTAAATGTTGCTACGGCAGCCTGAAAAAGGCAGATCATCTTCTCAAGGAAGACTCATCTTTGCGAGACGAGATTAATAAGATCCTCCAGAAAGAGGGTTTGCAGTATGAGGGAGATGTAGAGGTAAAGCATCTTCTTTCCGTCCTCTACCATGAGGTAGGTATCGAGTCTATTGCAGAGAAGATCGAGAAAACCTTTGGGAACCTTAAAATTGCTACCCATTATGGCTGCCACGCTCTCAGGCCGAGTAAGATAGTCCAGTTTGACGATCCGGTAGCCCCGTCCATATTCGACCAACTTGTGGAGGCGACCGGTGCGAAGAGCATCTACTGGCCAACTCAACTTGAATGTTGTGGAGCTCCCCTGTGGGGAGTCAATGATGATCTTTCCATGGATTTGACTGAAAAGAAACTAACGGACGCGAAGCAGTCTGGTGCTGATTACCTGTGCGCTGCCTGCACCTACTGCCAGATCCAGTTCGACACAGTTCAAGAAATGATTTTATCTAAAGAGGGGGCGAATCATCATCTGCCCTCACTTCTCTATCCCCAGCTTCTCGGACTCAGCATGGGCATTGATGGGGAAACCCTGGGATTGAAGCTCAACCGACTGCCCCTGGGTGACATAGAGGATTTTTTTGTCGTCCCAGAGCCGGAGGAAGAGGAAGAGGAGGAGGCCGAGGACAAGACAGTGGAAGCATGAAAAATTTATAAACCATATTCGTTTTGGATAAGACCGGTCGTCAGCGGTCAGCAATTATCCCACAGCAAAAAGGTATCGTCTTTATTGCAAGCTGACCTCTGATGGCTGAAGGCCAAAAAAGAGGAAAAGATGACAGAGAAAAAAATTGGCTCAGTGATGGTGGTGGGTGGGGGTATTGCCGGGATGCAGGCTGCCCTAGACCTGGCCGATTCCGGCTATTATGTCTATCTGGTGGAAAGGTCTCCTTCTATTGGTGGTCTCATGTCTCAGCTGGACAAGACCTTTCCCACCAATGACTGTGCCATGTGAATCATCTCGCCCAAACTGGTCGAGGTCGGCCGGCATCTCAACATTGAGCTATTGACTCTCGCTGAGGTGGAGAGCTTCTCCGGGGAGGCGGGAAATTTTGAAGTTAAGATCAGGCAACACCCCCGCTACGTTGATATTGATAAATGCATTGCCTGTGGTCTGTGCGCCGAGAAATGCCCCAAGAAGGTGACCAATGAGTATGACGCTGGTATGGGCAAACGCAAGGCCATCTACGTGAAATACGCCCAGGCTGTCCCACTCAAGTACGTCATTGACTCCGAAAACTGTATCTATTTTGTCAAGAAAGGCAGATGTAAGGCGTGTGAGAAGCACTGCCCCACCGGTGCGGTCAACTTTGCCGATGAGGAAAAAGAGTTGAGCATTAACGTCGGGGCGGTGGTGCTGGCCTCAGGCTGCGAGGTCTTCGATCCGGCTATTCGTGATATCTATGGCTACAACAGATCCCCCAATGTGGTAACCAGTCTGGAGTTTGAACGAATCCTTTCTGCAACCGGCCCCTACGGCGGTCACCTGGTGAGACCTTCAGACGGAAAAGAACCTGAAAGAATCGCCTGGCTGCAATGCGTCGGCTCCAGGGACCTGCATGGAGGGGCAAAGCCCTATTGTTCGGCGGTCTGCTGCACCTACGCCATCAAAGAGGCAATTGTGGCCAAAGAGCACATGAAGGACTCACTAGATACGGCCATCTTTTACATCGACATGCGAACCCACGGGAAAGATTTTGAAAGTTACTACCACCGGGCCGAAGATGCCGGGGTCCGTTTCATAAAGTCTAAAATCAGTACCATCGCACCGGCAGCCGATTCCGGCAATCTGCTCATTCGCTACACGGATGAAGCTGGCCGGAGGCTCGAAGAAGAGTTTGATATTGTGGTTTTGTCCGTGGGACTCGGAGTGTCGAAAGAAGCGGCTGATCTGGCTGACAAGCTGGCTATTGAGCTTGATCAGTATAATTTTGCCTCTGCGACTAGCTTTGAGCCCGTTCAAAGCTCCCGGCCCGGCATCTTTGTTTGCGGTGCTTTCCAGGGGCCCAAAGACATTCCCCAGTCGGTGATCGAGTCCAGCGCCTGTGCGGCGGCGGTTGAGGCTAGTCTCGCCGAATCCCGTTTTTCCCTCACCCAAACCAAGGAGATACCCGAAGAGATCGATGTAAGTGGCGAGACACCCCGGATAGGGGTATTCGTCTGCCACTGCGGCACCAATATAGCCGGGGTGGTAGATGTTGCCGCAGTGGCAGAATATGCCCGAACCCTCCCGGAGGTGGCCCATGTGGAAGAAAATCTTTTTAGTTGTTCTCAAGACACCCAGGAGAAAATAACCCAGGTTATCAAAGAGCAGAGACTGAACCGGGTTGTGGTGGCCGCCTGTACGCCCCGGACCCATGAACCTCTCTTTCAGGAAACCGTCTCCAATGCGGGGATCAACAAATACCTTTTCGAGATGAGCAATATCCGCAATCAATGTTCTTGGGTACATAGCGGTGATCCTGAGGCGGCAACAGAAAAGTCTAAGGATCTGGTGCGCATGGCCGTGGCCAGAGTCGCCTTACTGGAACCACTATCTGACCCCGAAGTAGAGGTTGACCGGGCTGCCCTGGTAATAGGCGGTGGCGTCTCCGGCATGGCCGCTGCCAAGAATCTGGCAGAACAGGGCTATCACACTCATCTCATTGAAAAGAGCGATGTCCTGGGGGGCCAGGCCCGAAATCTCTATGCAACCTGGCTGGGCGAGGATGTGCAGCAATACCTGGCCGGACTCATTCAGGAGGTCCAAGCCCACGAGAACATTGACGTTTACCTGAACAGCGAGCTGCAAGAGGTGAATGGCTTTGTGGGCAATTTCAAAACCACTATTGTATCCAATGGCAAAGAGCAGGTCCTGGAACACGGAGTTACCATTGTCGCAACGGGTGCATCGGAGCTCAAACCCGATCAATATCTCTACGGTGAGGATCCCCGGGTTCTGACCGGACTGGAACTGGACCGAAAATTCATCGATAACGACCTATCCTTGAAGGAAACAGGCTCAGCCGTCTTCATCCAATGTGTGGGCTCGAGAATCCCCGAAAGGCCTTATTGCTCTAAGGTCTGTTGTACCCATTCTGTCAAAAGCGCTCTGAAACTAAAAGAAATCAATCCGGAAATGGACGTTTTTATCGTCTACCGGGATTTACGCACTTATGGATTGCGCGAGGACCTTTATCGCGAGGCACGGGACAAGGGAATTATTTTTGTCCGTTATGACTTTGATAAAGATCTCAAAGTAGCCAAAGATGAAAATGACCTAACGGTTCGGTTCACTGGGTATGTCCTCCAGCGAGAGATGGAGATTCGTGCTGATCTATTGGTGCTGGCCACTGCCATAGTACCCCCAAAGGAAAACCCCCTGGCCCAACTATTCAGGCTGCCGGTAAACGACGACGGTTTTTTCGTCGAAGCCCACGTAAAACTGCGGCCCATTGATTTTGCCGCGGACGGGGTGTTTGTTTGTGGTCTGGCCCATTCGCCAAAGCCTATTGATGAGGCCATCGCCCAAGGGCTGGGGGCTGCGGCTCGCGCCGCCACCGTTCTGGCCAAGGAGAAGATTGAGGTGGAGGGTGTGGTATCCACTGTGGACCAGAGTCTCTGCCGTGGCTGCGGCCAGTGCGTGGAGGTCTGTCCTTACGGTGCCCCGGAACTAGTGGATATCGGTGAAGGTGTCCTAGTCTCTCAGATCCAGGAGGTGCTCTGCAAAGGTTGTGGTGCCTGCGCCGTGGCCTGTCCTACTGGAGCAGCCGCCATACGACACTTCACTGACCATGAGGTGCTGACCATGGTGGAAGCGGCCCTGTGCGAATGACGCAAAGCGCACAGCGCCAAGCGCATAGCGTATAGATGGAAACCACAAAGACCACAAAGTACACAAAGGATTTAATACTGTGAAAATCTTTGTGCTCTTCGTGCCCTTTGTGGTGAAATACCACATTGTTGTGCTGCAAAACTCGAAATAACAGGGAATGATGCCAATGAGTGGAAAATTCGAACCCAAGATCATCGCTTTTTGCTGCAACTGGTGCGCCTATGCCGGGGCTGACCTGGCCGGGGTCAGTCGGTTGCAATACCCGCCCAGCATTCGGGTGATCCGGGTCATGTGCTCTGGCCGGGTCTCACCTGATTTTATTCTCAAGGCCTTTCAGCTGGGAGCCGACGGCGTTCTGGTGAGCGGCTGACACCTCGGCGACTGCCATTACCAGGATGGTAATGAAAAAGCCAAACGGATCGTCGACATGACCCGGGAACTTCTGGATCTCATGGGCATTGACAAAGAAAGACTGGCCCTGGAATGGGTCTCATCTGCTGAAGGCGGACGCTTTGCCGAAGTCGTCACTTCTTTTACTCAAAAAATCAAAGACCTGGGGAAGAATCCCCTGGGAGTAGCCGCATGAACATCGAAGATGCTGCCCAACTGACTCAAACTTACTATTGTCTGGATTGCGGGGTATGCACCGGAAGCTGTCCTGTATCTAGGGTTCTTCCCAGTTTTTCTCCCCGTCTGATTGTGGAAAAGGCCTTGCTTGGTTTGGGCGACGAACTCCTCAAGGACCAAGAACTCTGGTCATGCCTGACCTGCAGTCGCTGTTACGAGCGCTGCCCCTCTAGTATAAACTTTCCTGAGTTCATGCGTCTCCTCAGAGAAGAAGCCAGCAAGCGCGGAACCCAGCCCGTCTATTCCCATCATGGCATGCTCCAGACCATCATGGAACTCCAGACCCAGGGAATTAACCAGAAGAAAACCGAGTGGGCCAGGGAAGCGGGACAAGTGGCCGAGAGTGGCGACACCTTCTTTTTCGTGGGCTGCATGCCCTATTTTCAGGTCATTTTCCGGGACATTGGGGTGGACAGCCTCTCGGTGAGCAAGAACGTTATCAAGATCCTCAATGGCGCCGGCATCAAACCGGTGGTGAGTGATGAAGAACACTGCTGCGGTCACGATATGCTCTGGAACGGTCAGGTTGAAATCTTTAAAAAACTGGCCTTCCATAATCTGGAAGTGATTCGCAAATCCGGAGCCAAGCGGGTTGTTTTTAATTGTCCGGAAGGTTACTACACCTTTAAAAAACACTATCCCGAGCATTTTGGAGAGCTCGGCTTCGAAGTGGTCCACGTCTACGATCTCGTCGCCCAAATGCTAGCGGATGACGTCTTGAAGGTGGAAAATGGCGCGGGCCCCTTGACCTTTCATGATCCCTGCAGGTTGGGGCGAATGGCCAAGATTTACGATGGACCTCGAGAGATCCTCAACAAGCTTGCAAAAGACCAGTTTAAGGAGATGGAAAGAAATCGGGAAAATGCGGTTTGCTGCGGTACCAGCGGCTGGGCCAACTGCGGCACCGGTTCCAAACAGATTCAGATGGAACGTCTGGCTGAGGCCAAGGCCACTGGTGCTCAAACTCTGATCACTGCTTGTCCCAAGTGTCAGATCCACTTGAACTGCGCCCTCAACAATATGGATATTGATCTCCAAATAAAGGACCTGACTTCGGTACTGGCAGAAGCGATTAAGTAAGGATTGCGGATTTGAACTGCTCATAATTTTAGACACTTTAGGCATTTTAGCTCATTTTGAAGAGGTGAACTGTGAGTAATGATGTGATGGTAATTGGCGGTGGCATCGCCGGCATCCAGTCTTCCCTGGATCTAGCTGAAATGGGAATCCAGGTCCATCTGGTGGAAAAGCTCCCTTGCATCGGCGGCAAAATGGCTCAGCTGGACAAGACCTTTCCCACCAACGACTGCGCCATCTGAATTCTCTCGCCGAAGTTGCTGGATGCCGGTCGGCATCCCAAAATCAATCTCCTCTCCTACTGCGAAGTGGAAGAGGTAAGCGGTGAGGTGGGAGCATTTCAGGTGAAGGTGCGCAAAAAGGCACGCTATGTAAACGAGGACCTTTGCACTGGCTGCGGTGCCTGCGTGGAGAAGTGTCCAACCACTGTTAAAGATACATACAATGAGGGGCTGGGCGAGCGGACTGCCATATATAAATACTTTCCCCAGGGCATTCCCTCCACCCACTGCATTGATGCCGAGAACTGTCGCCAGTTGGGTCAGGGAAAAAAGTGCGGCATCTGTGCCAAGGTTTGCCAAGCAAACGCTATTGACTTCGAACAGCAAGACCAAATGCTGGACCTGGAGGTTGGGGCTGTGGTTCTGGCCACTGGTTACGATGTCTTCGACCCGTCGGTAATCCCGGAATACGCTTACGACCGTATCGACAATGTGGTTACCGCCATGGAATTTGAAAGACTTTTGAGCGCCAGCGGTCCCACCCACGGCCATCTGGACCGTCCCTCCGAGTTAGCCCTGAGGGCCGAAGTAGCGGTTTTGGAGAAGGACTTGAATAAAGTCAGTCGCCAGATAGACAGGCTTGAGGAAAAACACGGCAAGAAGACTGCCGAGTTCCTCAAGGAATTCGAGGCCGGCAAGGCCGGGGAAGATGAAGATTTTGAACGTTGGGCCACTCTGGCCGAGAAACAGACAGCCGCGGAAAAAGTACTGGCTCCCCTGAAGAAAAGGGAAGCAGCCGCCCAGACAGCAAAAAATCTAGCCTTTATCCAGTGTGTGGGCTCCAGGGATTTTCGCTTCAATCGCTTCTGTTCCTCTTACTGCTGTATGCACTCGGTAAAAGAGGCCATGATCGCCCACGAACATGATAATCAGACGACCTCCTCCATCTTCTGCATGGATCTTCGCGCTGTTGGTCGCGGCTTCGAGGAGTACAAGCTTCGCGGCGGCAAATCGTCCAACATCAAGTACGTCCGGGGTCGGGTGGCGGAAATTACCGAGGACGAAGCTCACAATCCCATAGTGTGGTATGAGTCCACTACTAGTCGACAGGTGGATCATGAAACCTTTGATCTGGTGATCTTGGCCACCGCGTGTGTGCCTTCTGCCGGCACCCCAAAGTTGGCGGATTTGATGGGAGTGGAGCTGGATCAAAACGGCTTTTTCAAAACAGATCCATTTGCTCCGTTGGATACTACCCGTCCTGGGATCTTTGTCTGCGGTTGCGCTCAAGGCCCCATGGACATTCCGGAATCGGTGGCCCAGGCAAGCAGTGCCGCCGCCCGGGCGGCTGAGGTCGTCGCCACTGTGCCTAAGGCGGCCGCCGGAGGCGGTGAATAGGAGTTTTTTGCTCTTAGATAACTTTGCAACCTAAACATAACGATGGAGCGGACAAACACAAAATATTCATCTCTTTGTGGTCTTCGTGCTCTTCGTGGTGAAAAAACTGAGGTGTGAAATTGGCTGAAGATCTTCGTATTGGGGTGTTCGTTTGCGACTGCGGCAGTAACATTGCGGGCTATCTTGACTGTCCTGATATAGCCGAGTATGCCAAAACCCTGCCCCATGTCGTCTATGTGAAAGAAAACCTCTACACCTGTTCCGAGGCTGGAATCAACGAGATTAAGGCAGCCATCAAGGAAGAGAATCTCAACCGGGTCGTGGTGGCATCTTGCACCCCCAGAACCCACGAGCCATTATTCCGGGAGAGCTGTGCCGAAGCCGGACTCAATCCCTACCTTTTCGAGATGGTCAACATTCGTGACCAATGCTCCTGGGTCCACATGCAAGAGCAGGAAAAAGGTAACTTGAAAGCCAAGGACCTCATTCGAATGGGAGTAGCCAAGGCCGCCTTGCTCGAGCCTCAGGAGCCGATACAATCCGAGATGGATCCTAAGGCTTTGGTCATCGGTGGTGGCATAAGTGGGATGACTGCAGCCTTGGGGCTGGCCAATCGTGGCTTCCAGGTCTTCCTAGTGGAAAAGGCACCAGAGCTCGGAGGACTCCTGCGACACCTGCATAAGGTGGGGCCATCCTATGTCAATGCAGACGATTTGGTGGCCAGCCAAGCAACCAAGGTGGAAAAACATGAAAACATCAACCTTCTGACTTCCACCACTGTTAAGGCAATGGAGGGATACATCGGCCACTATAAAGTAACCGTCTCCAGCAATGGGGTTGAGCAGCAGTTCGGTGTGGGCGTGATCGTCGTGGCCACAGGTGCCAAGGTTTTGAAACCAGAAGGGTTTTATGGCTACGATGGCAAAAGAGTGATTACCCAGTTTGAGTTGGAAGAACTATTCCGCACAGAGAGCTTCAAGGCTGAACATGTGGTAATGATCCAGTGTGTCGGTGCCCGCGATGAGGAACGGAAGTATTGTTCCCGCATCTGCTGCATGACAGCCATTAAGAACTCCATCGCCATCAAAGAGCAGAATCCTGAGGCGACTGTTCACATACTGTACCGTGACATCCAGGCCTACGGTGTCGAAAATGAGGCCCTCCTCCAGCGCTCCAAACAAATGGGTGTACGTTACATCAAATACGATCAGCAGAGGCCACCCGAGGTTCAGGAAAACATAGTAAAAGTCTACCATCACTTGCTGGGTCGAGATCTGGAGCTACCTCAGGATCTGGTGGTTTTATCCACCCCACTCATTGCCGGCGAGGACAATCAGTCACTGTCCAAACTTTTGCGGGTTACTTTAGACGCAAACAAGTTTTTCTTGGAAGCTCACGTCAAACTGAAACCCCTGGATTTTGCCACTGATGGGATATACCTCTGCGGCAATGCCCATTACCCCGCCTCTGTGCGCGAGGCCATTTCCCAGGCTTTGGGAGCGGCATCTCGTGCCTCTATCCCTCTGGCCAAAGGGGTGATGACCGTCCAACCCATTGTTTCGGTCCTTGCAAACGAGGATGCCTGCCGAGGCTGTGGGCTCTGTGTGGCCCTTTGCCCATATGGCGCCCTTGAAATTGTTCGAACCGATAAGGGTAGAAAGGTGCGGGTAATCTCGGTAGCCTGCAAAGGTTGTGGGGTGTGCGCCGCCACCTGCTATCAACACGCCCTCGACATCAACTCATTTACTGACCAACAGGTGGAGGAACAGATCAAAGCATTTCTCAGCGGTTAACCGCTGAGTTCCAGGTTCCAAGTTCAAAGTTCAAGGTTTAGATTCACACAGCATCATTCCAACTTGGAACTTGGAACTTTAGACTTTGAACTCTTTTAAGGAGGTGACGCTCTTGGCAGATTTCACTCCAAAGATCCTGGTATTCTGCTGCACCTGGTGAGGCTACGCCGCCGCTGACTTCGCTGGAGTTTCCAGGATGCAATATACCACGGACATAAGGATTATCCGGCTCATGTGTACTGGTCGGGTGGATCCTACCATGATAGCTGAAGCCCTTATCAATGGTGCAGATGGCGTCATGGTAGTTGGCTGTCATATCGGTGAGTGCCAATATATCACTGGCAATGTGCAGGGTAAAATAAAGGTGGGACTCGCCATTAAGGTTCTAGACTACGTGGGTCTCAACCGCAAGCGGGTCTCTTTCAATCACTGTTCCTCGGCCGAGGGTGAACGATTTGTCAAGCTCGTAACCGCATTTGACGATGGAATTCGCGAACTGGGTCCCCTCGGAACAGGAGACCGCTTCCCTCTGCCTGAACTGAAAGAGAAGCTCAAGATTGCCAAGACTGCCCTCGGCAAGGAGAAACTTCGCTGGGTGGTGGGGAAATTCAGCGAATTTACCACCAACGGCAACAAATACGGCGAGATATTCACAGAACATGAGATGTGGCGAACCCTTAACACCATAGTGATGGATGAGGTGGCCACCCACCAGATCCTGCGGGAACTTGGGCAAGAGGCTCTTGCAGTCAAGGACCTTGCCGCCCGACTGAAATTACCTCCGCCCCATGTGCTCAGATATGTCTTGGCTTTGCAGCGCAGGGAGTTGGTTAACCTTGTGGGGGTAGACGGTAGTTCTCCTCGC
>JAJDNT010000113.1 GCA_022340515.1 Deltaproteobacteria bacterium | reverse complement strand
AGTTAGAAAAGGATCGGCTGTTAAATGAAACCTCCGGCCAAAGATGAAATCGTCCGCTCTCTCAGAAATCAATTGCTCGATTTCTTTCGTCGTTACAAGCTGAGCGATCAAACCTTTCTGATAATTGTTGCGGTAATAGTAGGCTTTCTGGGAGGCCTTGGGAGTATTTTTTTTGAAAAGCTCATCGAGCTGGGCCAATATTTCTTTTTTGAGATTGTCCCTCACATAGTTGGAAACCCCAAATGGCTCATTATTCTTATTCCGGCTTTCGGAGCGCTATTCCTTGCTCCGCTTATCTATTTCTTTCCGGCTGAAGCCAAAAGTGACGGCGTTCCGTCGACCATGGAAGCTGTAGCTCTAAGGGGCGGCATCATTAAGGTGCGTACCTTCTCAACTAGAATGCTTGCCTCGGCCATTACCCTCGGTTCAGGCGGCTCAGCAGGGAAGGAAGGCCCCATCATTCAGATTGGCGCATCAATCGGCTCCGCAGTAGGCCAGTTTTTCAAGGTGTCGGGAGAACGGATGAGAGTTCTGGTGGGATGTGGAGCTGCGGCGGGGCTTGCTGCCATATTCAATGCACCCATAGCCGGAGTGCTTTTTGCGCTGGAGGTGGTGCTTGGAGAATTTAGTGTGCATAGCTTCAGCCCCATTGTCATCTCCTCAGTGGTGGCAACTGCTGTCAGCCGGGCCTGGCTGGTAGAGGGGTCGGCCTTGCAACTCCCCCCCTACACCCTGTTTAGTTACTGGGAGATTGTTTTCTATGCCCTCCTCGGCATTGCTGCCGGTATCGTCTCTACCTGCTTTACTAAAGCTCTGCATGGGGCTGAAAAACTATTTCATCGTCATGCTCCGGTCAAGACCCACTGGCAACCAATAATCGGTGGTTTGGTCGTGGGAATGATCGGCTTCTTTTTTCCGCAAATTCTCGGTTGTGCTTACACACCGATCCTCGAGGCCATTCAGGGTAATTTTCTCTGGAACACCCTGTTGGCCTTGCTTATTCTTAAAATAATAGCCACAGCCTTTACTCTTGGTTCCGGAGGCTCGGGCGGCATCCTCTACCCATGCCTTTTCATGGGAGCTACGTTGGGAGGTATATTGGGGTTCGTCTTTAATACGCTGGCACCGGGGATCGCCCCTTCAGCTGGTGGTTATGCCCTGGTTGGTATGGGAGCCGTGCTGGGAGCTGCGGTTCAAGCCCCCATGGCCGCCATCATGATGGGCTTTGAATTGACTAACAGCTATACGGTTATACTCCCGCTCATGACTGCCTGTGTTCTGGCCACAGCGGTTCACCGCAGACTCATGAGACACTCCATTTACACCCAGTCTCTGGTTGATCGCGGCATTGACATCTCGGCCGCCCGGGAGATGGGTGTTCTTACCACCCTAACAGTGGCTGATGTCATGAGACGCGAGGTGCCGAAGATTCCCGGTACCATGCCTTATAACGAGGTGGTGCAGCTGTGTCTCAAGGGGCATGGCAATTATCTCTACACCACCGACGAGGATGACAACTTGGAGGGAGTCATCTCATTTCAGGATATAAAAGAGTTCGTCTATGACGATCAACTAAATGGGCTAGTTTTTGCCCGAGATATGGCCAATCGCGATGTGGTCTACGTTACCCCGGATGAAACTCTGGCTTCTTCTCTGAACAAGTTCAGTTACATTGATATGGAGGAACTCCCAGTAGTGGGGAGGGTAGACGGGTTTCGTCGGCTACTGGGCATAATCACCCGCAGCGAGCTGTTGAAGATTTACCGAAAAGAAATGTTAAAACGCGTTATGATTGAATCCTAGCCGTTTTAGTAAATCCCACCATCCCTAGGTTACCCCAACATTTACCCATTTTTGGTTTGACCACATATGGGTAAAATTCTCGTTATCCACACGTTTTTATAAGTACTTTCCCTCTGCATCCATTCTTTTTTCTTGCATCGTTTGCACTAATTCTGTAGGTTAACGGGAAATATTCCTTCTCAGGCGCGCGCACGAGTTTGAATTCCCCGGAGATGTTAGTGCAGGGACTAGTTTGTCTGGCAGCGAGAACTGCCTTTCTCAATTCATCTTAAAAGCACATCAATAAACTTTGGCTCTGGGAAAATTATTAAGATGAACCCACAGCTTCAATGGAGGAAGCATGGAGTGGGAAAGAATTATCTTAATATTGCTCGGCATCACAGTACTGTGCTCATTTTTCCCCTCTTCTGTTATTTCCTTCCAGAAGTACAGATTGCCCAAGAAGCGCCGCGAGTATGAACGCATACGAAGGATTTTGGGCAAGGACGACGATACTGACGAGGAAGAAACATTAAAAGAGCTTGTTCAGGAAGAGTACAAAGGCAGAGATTATATTCTGCCGGTATGTTTTGTTACCTTATTTTGTGCTCTCGGGTTCTGGGTCCTTTTTTCGGATATACCACCCATAATTTTGACTGGAATTGCGGCCGGCGAGTTCAGCGATACGAGTGCAAACGCTTTGCCCTATAGCCACCTTAGTTTGGTGGCCATTGGTATGGCAATTCTCGGCAGCTATGTCTGGTCAATCCAGTATATCGCCAGGCGACTTATCAGTCTGGACTTATCGCCAGGGGCATATTACAGCGTGGGCACGCGGATTATTTTTGCTACCTTTGTCTCCCTGACCTTTCACCACTTTATTCAGTCAATCCATCCCGAAGCCAGGAAGGAAATGATTGAACTACTTCCTGTCCTTGCATTTTTCATTGGCGTATTCCCTCAAAGAGGCACTCAATACATCCAGGAAAAACTGGTTTTGTTCAAGAAGTTGGGAAAAGGGGCACACGAACTTTCTTTGGAGATGATCGAGGGAATGAACTTGTTCCACAGAGTGCGACTGTCCGAAGTGGGAATTGACAATACGCAAAATCTAGCTGAAGCGAATTTAGAGGAACTGATTCGGAAAACATCTTTTAATCCCCGACTGCTACTTGATTGGATCGCCCAGGCCAAGCTCTATGTGATTGTCAAGGATCAGGTCAACAGTCTGCGGAGGGTGGGAGTCAGAACAGTCCTGGACTTTCAAGCAGCCGGGGCAAAAAACGGGCTCTCAACCCTGGCCCGACTATCTGAGATGTCCGAAGATCAGCTGGCTACCGTTTACCGGGTGATAAGCGCAGATCCAGATGTGGATACCATTGCTAGGGCGCGGAAAAATCTGAGTGAAAGTTGAACCCGGAGAACACTCCGCCTTAAAGGAGGCGAATATGCTGATATTCATAAGCGATTTGCATTTCGTCGATGGTACGGCCGGTGAACATAATGTTCCAGCTGATGCTTTCAAGGTCTTTTTTGAGGACATTGCCGGAACGGTAGACTGGTTGATCCAAGATGGACGCAAGATACAGGAGATTAAGCTTGTTTTTTTGGGTGATACCTTCGATTTGTTGAGGACGGAGACGTGGTTTGACTATCCAGAGAACGAACGGCCTTGGGGAAATAGCGAGGCGAAAATAGAACTGAACG
>JAJDNT010000096.1 GCA_022340515.1 Deltaproteobacteria bacterium | reverse complement strand
AGTTTCACATATTCCTCAACTGGCTTTTTCTTACCGCTTTTTGCCATTGTGCGGCTACGACCTGTGAGGCGAAAGATACCATCTTCAACCTCGAAGAGAACCCACATGGCAGTATCCACCCCTAGCTTGCCAAGTCTTACCAATTGATCGGTGGGGAACCCCCAACCGGGAGCGCAGGGGATGTTTATTTGGATATAGCGAGTACCATGGATGGTTTTAGCCTTTGCTACCTTATCATAAAGATCTAGCGGATACGCCGGAGATGCTGAGGCCGTGTAAGGGATAGAGTGGGCTTCCATAATTGCCATCATGTCTTTTTTGTGCTCGACCTTTGTAGCCGGAGTAGTGGTGGTAAATGCTCCCAAAGGTGTGGCGCTCGAGCGCTGGGTGCCTGTGTTCATGTACCCTTCATTATCATAGCAGATATAGAGAAAATCGGTATTTCGTTCCGCCGCGGCGCTCAGGGCTTGAATACCAATATCGAAAGTACCCCCGTCTCCAGCTATTCCCACCACCGTGTAATCTTTCTTGCCTAGCGCCTTAAGGCCAGCCACAATGCCTGTGGCCGAAGCAGCAGTACTGGCAAAAGCTGTGTTTATATTTGTCAGTCGCACTGAAGTACAGGGATATAGACCATGCAGCACGGTGAGACAAGAGGCAGGTATGGTCAGAATAGTCTTTTCTCCCAAAGCCTTTAAAATGTGACGATAGGCCAGGGACAAACCACACCCTGAACAGGCCCGGGTCCCGGGCAAGAAGTATTCCTGCTCTGGAAGTTGCATCACCGTAGTGGACATCGCCTCAAACCTCTAGACTTTTTTGATTTAGCTATGGGTGGATTCGCTTCGCTTAATACACCCTAAAGAGGGCTATGCGCTCCGCTCCTAGCGCCATGCGAATTAAACCGCTACCCCTAACCACTTTGGACCGTTTACTCGACCCTTATTTTCCAACACTTCCAAAGTGGCAGCTTCCAAGTCGGAAGCAACAACGTTCTTTCCCCCCAGACCCACAATATAATTCGCTATGTAGGGATGCAATCCACCCTCGAATAGAGCAGCTTTTGTCTCGGTGCAGGTGGCCCCTTCATATCCGTAACTGATGTTCTTGTCGAAAATCACCACTTGTTTCGCCCCGGCCAGCGCTTGCCGCAATTTCTCAGCCGGAAAAGGCCTAAAGACTCTAAGCCCAATTACTCCAGCTTTATAGCCTTTTTCCCGCAGCATATCTACAGCAAGGGAAGCCTCATTGGCCAGAGATCCCATGGTGAGAAGAATGGTATCTGCCTTTTCAGTCCTGTATTCCCAAAGCAGGCACTCGTAGTCTCGGCCAAAAATCTCTCCGAATTCGCCACCGACTCTTCTAATCACCTCTCCTGCACTTTCGAGGGTCTCTTGTAACCTCATACGAAATCCCATGTAACTGGGACATGCAACACCCCTAGCGTTATCTCTCGGCTCTGCCAGCATCACAGGGTTTATGTTTATTGGTTCCGGCCCATCCACTTGCAAATGGGGCACATAAGACGGCAAAAACCTATCAACCTGCTTCTGCTCTGGTATTTCTACTGGCATAACCGTGTGGGACAGCACGAAACCGTCAAAACAGACCATCATGGGGACGTGGATTTGCTCACATATTTTGTAACCCATGAGAATACTGTCCAGAATCTCTTGATTATCTCTGCAGTAGACTTGCATCCAGCCGGTATCTCGCTGGGAAATGGAATCTTGCATATCGTTGAAAATCGTCCAGGGCGCTCCAAGCCCCCGGTTGGCCAGGGCCATTACTATGGGAAGTCTTGCTCCAGCTGCCCAGTGCAGTTGTTCGTGCATGTAGGCCAGACCGTTTGCTGCAGTTGCCGTAAAGACTCTGGCCCCCACGGTGGAAGCAGAAATGCATACGGTTAAGGCGCTGTGTTCGCTTTCCACTCGAATGAACTCGGCTTCTAATTCCCCGGAATCTACATATTTAACCAAAGTCTCGGGAATCTTGGATTGCGGGGTTATGGGATAGGCAGCTATAACTTGTACCCGGCTAAGCTTGGCCCCCATTGCGGCTGCCTCGTTTCCACTTATAATTTCTACCTTACTCATCTGTGTACCCCGAAATCCCTATCCTACTCCTCAGCTTAAACCAGTACCCCTTATTCAACTTCTTCCTGGATGGCGCATTCACTGAGAGTGAATTTTTCCTCTGCTTCCATGCTAATTGCCTTTGTCGGACAGACCTCGGCGCAAACGCCGCAGCCTTTGCAATAGGTCAAATCTATCTCAACCGGAATTCGCCGCGTTACCGTGCCATCAGGGCAGTATAGCCAGCACAAGTAGCAGGTGTCTTTTTGCTTCTTACAAGGAGTGCACTTGTTAAGATCGATTACCGGTCGCTTGGCCCTCCAATCGCCGGTTTTACCCGCTTCCCCTCGCATCAAGGTGGCACAGGCAGAAATAAACTCGTCCTTTTCTGATGCCATAGTAGAGTTTCCTTACCTCAAATAAGATCTTGCTGACCCTTTGACCTTATAAGGAGTTTTGCAGCCCCCTGCTAAAGTTCGATGTATTATAACACCAGCCAACAATAAAAAGGATGAGGCCTAGCCCCAATATTTCATGAATTGCTGTCGCGAAACCAATCGATGACACATTCGAGCTAAACGCCGGGCGATGATAGCTGCCATACACGGTTTATCCGAGTTGCTTCATAAGTGAGCCGGGCACCTCGGATATTGAGCTGAGCCGCTTTCGGGTTGAAATTTTTGCTTATCGCTTTTTCCAGACTCTCCATGCTGACAAGACCGCTAGCCCTGGAAAATGCCCCCAGGAGAGAAGTATTTATCAGCACTGTCCCTGCAACCACCAAGCCGATCTCCTCAGCAATTGAGTTGGCATCGGAGGTTGCCACCGCAATGTCCATATCAGTGCAAAACTTTTCCGGTGGACTACTAGAGTTCAAGATAAGGAGTCCATCCGGTTTCAGACCCCTTAGTATATCCACCGCTTGCATTAATCTTTCATCCAGAACCACCACTACTTCAGCTTTAGCAGTGGGGGTCAGCGTACGAATAGGTGTTCTCGAGAACCTTGTTGTAGCTGTAATTGGCGCCCCCCTGCGCTCAACCCCAAAAAAAGGAGCTGCAGTAACCCCTTTATAGCCATCAATGTAAGCGGCCTCGGCAAGTATCATCGCTGCGGTCACACCGCCCTGCCCACCTCGGCCGTGCCAGGTCACATTAATGATTTTCTCTTCCTTAAGAACTGTAGACATCGCCGTCCATATTCCGGAGAAACAACCAAGGTCCACTAACCAAAGGCCTTCAGCGCTCAGCTGTCAGCTAGCAGCAAGATGATGGATGGTCACACTAGTGTTTCCATGCCCTTCGTGAATTAAATTACCCAGCCCGGATATTGCAACCTCTAAAGTTGAATTTGCAGATTCGTAATTTCTATTTATTTAAAACTCTACAGTACTGGTGCTGGAATTTAGAGCCTAAAAATGAAATTTCGCACAACTAAATAGATCTTAGATTAACTTATGACTGATCACCGAAGATATTCTATAATCTAGTCCTTGCTGAAAGCTGAAGGCTGACTGCTCGAGGCTAATAGTTACTTCGGTTTCTCCTTGCCGGCAACTAGTTTCTGCGATAGTCTTTCCTGTTATAAGAACCACCTGGTCATCACTTGTACTCGAGAGCATTGAAAATGGAAAAGAGACTATTGGAGACAATTACACTGCCGAATGGTTTGATTCTGGAACTTTGGGGCAAGTCCAGCCAAATGGCTGGCGACAGATGGCTCATCTCCCTTCTGGCCAAGATGGAAGTCCCTGTCTTACCCGAATACTTCTCCACCCTGGACAACGGCGAACAAGCTTACCTGGATCTAGTTGCTGCTTACGGTGACCCCCTGGTCTTCACTCAGGAAAAAACCAGACACTTTGTGGATGAAAAGGACACCAAAGACGTGCTCGCAGGACTCTGCCAGCGGTTCAAGGATAATTTGCTTTTATACCTTGGCAACCCCAGATTTGCTTCCCTTTTTGTAATGAAAAAATATGGCGACCTACAAGATCGCCAATATTCTAGTGATGAAGACCCCCAGAAATGATGCACTCCTCCCCAAGGGGAGAAGTGCAATTTTAATAACTGTTTCTAAGTTTACCTCGCTCGGCTAGGGATTGTACTTTTAAGCCGCCGATCGATAACGCCTCTGCCTTCTCTGGATTCTTTTGATTGCTTTCTTGCGTTTGATTCTTCTCCGTTCGCTCTTGCTCAGGTAGTAAGTGTGTCGCCGGAGTGCTGGTTGTACATTTTTCTGAAAATCTTTTCGGAGCTTTTTGATTTTCCTTTCCAGAGACTCTTTTTCAGAGCTGGCCATCCACTGTTCACCTCTCTTTCAATACGAAAAAAGCCCTTTTGAAGGGCCAGCCGCAACTTATTTGAGAAATGAGAAGTCTCTTAACCTCTTCATAATCTAGAGTGTCATCACCCAAAGCAAGTATACTGCTGCAGCCCTATAGAAGCTTTTTTTTTAACATATCTGAAAAAGACTTGCAACCCCACAAATTGATCAGGCAAAGCGCATAGAGCAGAGCCTATGCGGCGAGACGCGCGAGACGTGAGGTCGAGCGAGTCGAGGTATAGGGGTTAATTAGATTCTTTATCCCTTCAGTGAACCTTTAAAGTTTGGTTTGCGTTTCTCGAGGAATGCCTCAAAGCCTTCGCTGGCATCCTCACTGGCAAAACAGAGGGCAAAAGCTTCCATCTCTAAAGCACATGCATTTCTCAAGTCCAAACTCATTCCCTGGTCAATAACGTGCTTGACCGCGCGAGTCGCCACTCTCCCTTTACTGGCGATCAGCGATGCTACCTTCCTGGTCTCCTCCATAAGTTTTTCAGGCGGAAAGACCTTGTTCACCAACCCAATTTCTTTGGCCTCCTGAGCACTGATCATCACACCGGTCAAACAGAGTTCTTTAGCCAGAGCCCGCCCCACTAAACGTAACAAACGCTGAGTGCCGCCAAAACCTGGAATAATGCCCAGATTTATTTCAGGCTGTCCTAGTTTTGCCGTTTCCGAGGCATACATAAAATCACATGCCAGGGCGATCTCGCATCCACCCCCAAGCGCAAAGCCGTTTACGCAGGCGATTACAGGAATACTCAAATTTTCCAAGGCAAAGAGAACTTCCTGCCCCTTGACGGCAAAGTGCTTAGCAGAGACTGGATTCAGTTTCTGTAACTCCTTTATGTCAGCACCCGCAACGAAAGCCCGATCCCCGGCGCCCGTCAGGATGAGCGCCCTTACCTTTTCGTCCTCCTCAATCGTCCTGATGGCCTCACCTACTTCAGTAAGGGTACCCATTTTCAAGGCATTCAGCACCTCGGGCCGGTTAAAAGTTATGGTGGCAATCCCCTCTTCTACTTCAAACAGGATATCCGCATACGCCATATTGCACCTCTCCTTTACTGATCAAATAGGCCATCCCAACTTCCTTATCAGACGCATCAATAAAAATTCAAATCCCTCTCCATGTCAAGGAAAAGCCTCCACAAACAGAAATCATCACTATTAGCCGAACATTCCACCCACAACAAAGCCGTAAGATTCGTCCAGATATCCGCGTAATCATCATCACGGCATACGGAAGGGTTGAATCCGCGGTGGCGGCGATAAAGCTGGGTGCTGTGGACTTCGTCCAGAAACCTTTCGCGCCCGGAGAGATCAGGAAGTTAGTTTCACAGGTTTTGTACAGAGAAAAAATCGAAGAGCGGAAACCGGTCGATTACACTTCTCATATTGGGCTGGCTAAACGCTGTGTCACCGACAGACATTTCGACGCCGCGGCCGCGCATGCACGAAAAGCCATTTCTCTTGATCATTCGCGGCCTGAAGCTTTCAATCTTTTGGGCGCCCGGAGGTGCGACACAACTTTCTCGAGGCCCATAAATACTATCGAGCAGCATTAGAACTTGACCCCACTTATAAACCGGCAATTGACAACCTCAGCCGTTCAACAAAATGGCGTCGCGGAGGCGGGATTGTTTTAGACCAGACCCTTGGTAAGGAAAAAAATAAAAAAGCATAAGCAGGAGAAAGCTAGATCGTTGCCAATCAAGGGTTCTCCCATAGAGGTGCCAAGGTCATTCGCTCAGTAACTTCTTGACGCAGGCTTTCAGATCTTTGATTTTTATCGGCTTGGGGAAAAAGTCGTCCACCTTTTTCCGCAGAGCCTCTATGGCAGCGTCCATACTGGCAAAGGCGGTAATCATGACAACCTTGGTTTCCGGTGAGCCTGCCTTTATGGTTTCCAGGACCTGCATGCCATCGATATTTTTCATCTTCAGATCGGTAATGACCACGGCAAATTTCTCTTCTTCCATCCTATCAAGGGCGGGCTTGGCATCTGTGAAGATTTCGACTGTATAGCCGTCCTGTTCGAAGGTAGATTTTATCATCTTCCCCACAATCTTTTCATCATCAATCACCATAATCTTCGCACCGTTCACCTTTTCTCTCCTTTCTTCTATTCATCGATAAACTGGCAACTCGATAAAGAAAGTTGTGCCAACGTTCACTTTGCTTTCGACTCTCATGTTTCCATTATGATTCTTGATAATACCGTAGCTGACAGATAAACCCAGTCCTGTCCCCCGGACACCCTTAGTACTGAAAAAGGGAACGAAAATATGAGGTAAATGCTCCGGCAATATACCAGCCCCGGTATCCCGAACCTCTATTACCACATAATCTCCCTTTTCCTCAAGGCGGGTCCGAAGGGTTACAACACCCCCAGGCGACAGCACCTGAATAGCATTTATTATTAGGTTGATAAGGACCTCCTGGATTCTGTTCTCATCAATGTAAACCTGGGGGAGTCCCTCGTAGAGGTCTAAGTCGGTCTCGATACCGGAAACATGGAGCGTGTTACGGACGAGCTTGAGCGACTTTTCCACAACGCGATTGATTTCCG
>JAJDNT010000086.1 GCA_022340515.1 Deltaproteobacteria bacterium | reverse complement strand
TGAATGACCGCGGGCTTGATCGGCAGCAGAGTCAGATCGATGCCCATGTCCTCCTTCCCCGCTTTGAGTTTATGCTCCTTTTTTTGTAGACCAATCTCCCAGTCCTCCAGCCACACACGATAGACATTAGGATCAGCCCCGGCCAGATTTAGAGCTCCCCTGCTCACTTTTTCTCGAAAGTGGTGAGTTTTATCTTTCTCATCGGTTATGGCGAAATGGGCAAAATAGAGGGTATGGAGAGCCCAGCGCGATTGAGATTTTACTGATGCCGGTCTGAGAGAATGGCGAAAAAAGGTGAGTTGGAACCCGAAGTTGCGCCCTTTTACCGTGCTGAGATGTCCAGTGTAATACCACCATTCAGTACGAAACTCCGGATGAGCTGCATGGTCTTTCGGGAATTGATAGACGTAGCCGGGAAGAGCGCGACGGAAAAACCGTTCGCTTTCCTGACAACGGATGACTGCCCTGAGATCAACAAGTAAAATGGCAACTACCAAGCAGACTAGCGTCCAACAGAATCGCCTAAAGTTATGAGAACGTCCTTGCCGTTTCCCAATAAATAGCACGCCCAGTATTTCCCCTTTTGCCAGACAGTCGGAAGTTTGGGTAGATTCGGCTTTAGAAAATCGTCATACCGGACACGGCCTTACCGCGATCCGGCATCCGAGAATTGACTTTATCCTTTCTCTAGATTCCGGATATCCGCTTCCGCCGGATTCCGGAATGACGGAAAGGATGATGCTATAAAGAATATTGAAATTATCAAAGGGCTTAACAGTGGCCATCCACTATAAAGTCTCAGCCGGCCCAAAAGTAGGCCTCCAGGGCTTAGCCCCTATGGGTCCTCTCCTGTGGACAACTAATCCATAGCCCTCGATAATATCCCGAAAGTCTGCCGCCTGCCAATTTCCTTTCAGATAGGCCCGGCGAAATGTTTCCTTCTCAAGGAGATGAAGAATGAAGCTAAGATGTCCCGAACATCCCTCTGGATCCAACTCCTGTAATTTTTTCTCCGCCTTCTGCCCTAATACAAAGGCCCCTCTATGAACCACCGCCCCCTGGCCGTCACATTTTTTGACTGAATAAAGCCTTCTACAACTAAAGGGGCGCACCGCATAGATGCGACAGCTGGCCTCTTCATCCAAGAACGGACAACGGACTAAAAGGCTTTTGAGCTTCTCCCTCCGATTCTTTTTTAATCTACGGTTAATCTCCTCAATTGCCTGTTGATCCCACTCTTGCAGGTATTCGAGGATAATCAACCCCTCAAGGGTAGTTGCCCCTACATTGCCAACATCTATACAACAGGAGGCACAGCCTTTTTCGCAGACCGCTTGTTCTTTGAAAGACTTCACCAACCTCTCATAGTCTTCTTAGAGTTTAAAAACCTGTTTTTTCTTTTCTCTAAAATCCAAAGTATGACCAATCCTCTTAAGTTGGCATTTCGGGCGGGGATAAACCCCGCCCCTACATCCCATATTCTCTCCCCGTCTCCGTATCGTCCTGTCGTGCCAACTGCCTACTGCTTAGTTTTTAGTGAGACTAGAGTAAAGCAGTCAACTACTTTACTCTAGTCTCATGACCTCACTAACTTCCTTACTAATTGCGGCTCGAGCCGGAAAGATGCCGGCGATCAGAGCACAAGCCAAAACCAGGATCAGGGTCTTGCCAAAAATAGCCCCGGGAACACTGAACTGAATAGTCCAGCCAAAGGATTGCTTGTTTATGACAAAAATAAGAAGCAATGACAGAAGAATACCGTTTACCGCCCCCAAAACAAAGCTTATCAACCCCATTAGTCCGGCCTCCAGCAGGGTCATTCTCTGAACTTGCCTGTTGGTAGCGCCCACGGCTTTGAGGACGCCAATATCCCGTTCTCGCTCCATCACCAGAAGTACCAGGGTGTTCACGATGCCGAAAATCGCTACCACAATTGCGATTATTTGCAAGGCATAGGTAATGGAAAAGGTCTGATCAAAAATGCGAAGTATCTCCCGCCGCAGCTCCTTGTTACTCGTGATGAACACCTCCTCACTTCTTTTGAGCCGACCTCGAATTAGGCTTCGTGTTTCATCCAGACTCGAGCCAGGCTTGAGATATAATGCCACTGAGCTATACCGCCCCTCCTCCGGCCAGTATTTCGCATAGGTGGAGCGGTCCATGATCACCATGCCTCCCTCTGTGCGGTAGTCATAAAAAACTCCCGCGATGTCAAAACTTTGCATTCCTTCAGGGGTAACCATTTGAAGGTGATCTCCTTCTGCAAGCTTCAACCTATTTGATAGAACCTCAGAGATGGTGACCTGGCCCTGCTCCCTGCAGCGGCGAAGAATATCTTCCGAGGAGCCCCTTCTCAACATTATACGGCTCAACTTTCCTTTCACCTCCAAATCCGTAACAAACAGGAGTGCTGGCACCTCGTTTATCCGCATTGGAATTTCAGTTAAGCGCTCCATGGCGACGAGTCCGGGAATTTTCGCCAAGGATTCCACCAAGGCAGGAGGTAGACTGCCTCTTTGCCCGGTTAGCCGGCCGGCTGGTGAGATAAAAAGATCTGCGGAAATAATCTGCTCTGTCCAGACCTTAACTGTTTGCCGAAAACTAAGGATCATTATGGAGATACTAATGAGCATGGCGAGGGCTGTCATCAAAGAGGCAATGGCAACCGCGGAGCGATTCAGGGATCGGCCGAGATAGCGACTGGCCATCTTTCCCTCTATTTTAAAGATACCAGCCAGCCCTGGTGCCAGAGCTCGATTTACCAGCAAAACGCTAGCAGGGGTAAGAAAGGAAAATCCTGCCAGAATCAAGAAGGCTGCGACAAAACCAAAAAGGGGAAGTCCCTTGACTGGTTGCATTTGGCTAAACAAATAGGCCGCCCCCAAGAGCAGGGCTCCCACCAGAGTGATTCTGCCGATATTCATCTTCAGTCGCCTCTCTAGGGCGGTTCGATAGAGAGCTTCCCTTGGTAGAGTTCGGCTGGCCTCGAGGGAAGGAAAGAGACCGCCCAGCAAAGCCACTCCCAAAGCTGCGCCTGCGCCGAGAAAAATTACCAGGGGAGAAAAGCTGAGGGTATCAGCCCTGACTAAGAGGTAGAGCTCACTGATCGTTTCTGCCATCGCCCGAAGAGCAATCTTCGCCATCAGCAGACCCAGACCCACTCCAATTAAGGCACCAAGTAACCCTACCAGTAGAGCCTCACCCAGAAAAAGCCCAAGTATCTGCCACTTCTGAGTTCCAAGTACGCGGAGCATGGCAATTTCATATCTCCTCTTGTGAACCGCAAAGGCTACAGCGTTGTATATTAAAAAAATCCCAACGAATAAAGCGATGAGGCTAAGAGCCAGGAGGTTGAGGCGGTAGGCCTTTATCATCTCTGTTATTCGCCCCAGACGCTTTTGCGGTGGCTCCACCGTCACATCAGGCGGTAGAAGATTTTCCAGTTTTTTCCTTACCTCCTCAGGAGATACATTTTCAGCCAAAGTCAGATCTATACGATGCAGTCGTCCCACCTGTTCGAAGGCCTCCTGGGCAGTGGCAATATCCACCAAGGCCAAGTTGCCCTCCAAGGCACGGGCCGGACCTTTCAGTTCCAGTAACGCCCGAAGAGTGAAAGACAGTCGTCGGGAAGCGGAAAGGATTTCCAGGCGGTCACCCACTGTGAGCCCGTGGCGCTCTGCGAACTTCTCGGTAAGGGCAATTGCGCCAGGCTCGGTGAGAAAAGATAGGACAGCTCCATCTTTATCTTTGGAAGCCACAAAATGGTACTGCCGAAATTCTTGGTCGCTAAAGACATCGATTCCCAGCATAAGCAGGGGTTCATCCACCGGGGATGTCGCTATGACATTGAATTCCAAAACCGGTGTGGCCGCATGCACTTCTTCTAAAGAGGACACCTTCGTGTAGATTTCCTCAGAAAAGCCGTTTCCCTGACCGACAACTTGAAGTTGTGCCTTGCCGCTCAGGGAGGTTACCGTGTCCTGGAAAGAGATTAAAGCGCTGGAAGCTGCTGTTTTTATACCCACAAAAACCGCCACCCCCAAGGCCACGCCCAAGAGGCAAAGAAGGGCACGGCCTTTATAGCTTCTTAGATGTCTGAGACAAAACCAACGCCACAACTTCAGCATGCCATCCCTCTGCGAGCTCTTCTTTATTCACTCATGAGGTAATCTCTCGCCCGTTCGTTCCACTCACTAGAGTTCACAGAGAACTCAGAGATCTCTGTGAGAGATAAGAAAAAAGATGATCAACTATGTCGATTCCTCTTCGGAGCTGAGGCTGCCGTCTCGCATGAGCATTTTTCTGCTGGCGTATGATGCGGCCTCACTACTATGTGTCATTAGGACAAAAGTAGTTGCATGTCGCTGACTGAGTTCGGCCATAACTTCCATGACCTGACTTCCTGTATGGGAGTCCAAATTTCCCGTGGGCTCATCTGCCAAAACAAGAGTTGGCCGATTGACCAGGGCCCTGGCGATGGCTACCCTCTGCATCTCACCGCCGGAAATTTCGTGGGGATAGTGATGCCGCCTCTCCCAGAGGTCCACATCCTCGAGCAACTCTTGCACCCGAGCCTCAACCTCCCTCTCCGGTCGCCCCTGAAGCGTATAGGGTAGAGCCACGTTCTCTGAGACGGTCAAAATGGGAATCAAGTTGAAGAACTGGAAAACTATGCCCACCTGGTCTCGGCGATAACGGGTGAGTTTGAGGTCGGGCAGTTGGGTAATATCCTCTCCGTCTACCCAAATGTGGCCCCTGTCTGGACGGTCGAGCCCACCGATCAAGCCAAGCAAAGTGGTCTTTCCACAGCCACTTTTACCCATAATTGCAACAAATTCTCCCGCCTCGATGGTGAGTGAAACATCATTCACTGCAACTATTCGCTGCTGGCCCAGGGTGTAGGTCTTGGTAACCGAATCGAGCTTGATCATTGGACTGTTTGCTTTCTCCTATACTCAGGGGTTGTCTTACCCCATAGAGCATAGCGCTTAGGGCGATGCGATTTAGCCCAGCCGAGTAAAGTCAATGAGATCAATCCCTTGAGGCAGGGATTTGATAGCTGCCGCCGCAAGATCAAAACCTCGCTGGGCCTCATCAAGCACGGCAGAATCGCTGCTAGCTACAACTCCCTCTCCACCTATGAGCCGGATTTCTGGTACCTTGAGAGCTTGGGCATCCCCCGACAAATTCCAACTTCTCAAGGCAGAACGGAGTGCAGCCGCTAGTTCACCGCTTTGGCGGATAGGTTCATCTAAGAAGAATAGAGTTTCTTTGGGTGGATATTTTTGCAGGATTTGCAAAATAGTGTCTATGGCCTCATGTGTCAGGGTTGAGATTCGGTAACGGTGGGAAACTCCAGCAACATCTCGAATCACCCCGTCGTTGGCAGCAATTAGTAATCGGCCTCCTAGGCCACTCTCCACGGTAATCAAAACATTGTGGCCATCCACCAAGAGATTGAAGTCCCCTAACCGTTCAACTGCCACCAGACGGTCACGTCGCTTTCCAGCCTCCTCGCGGGCAAAAACGCCTCGATGTAAGACTTGGCGGTGCAGTGCATCGAGGTCGTACCGATTGCCAACCAGTTGAAGGCAAGCACTGCGGGGGTAGTTTCGGTCCAGGAGATAGAGGAAGTCTGCAGCCGCAGTGTGTAGCTTTTCTTGATCTAGCTGGGGCATAGAGAGGTTAAGGTGTGTCTTGCGCACATATTCTTATGGGTTGGATGTATTCCAAACCTCGGATTTTCTCAATTGAAGATGGCTAGCTATGAGGGCTGGCTACATGCCTTGCTCTGCAAGCTTTTTGAACAGCTCTTCCTGCTCTGGCGTGAGGGATTTAGGTAGAAGCACCAAGATCTTTACGAAAAGATCACCCCTCCCTGTTTTATTGAAATGAGGTACTCCGTGTCCCTTTATCCTCATTTGTGTATGGCTTTGGGTTCCTGGTGGCACCTTGAGGCTAAGTGTCTTTTCATCTAGGGTGGGGACCTCTATCTGAGTACCTAAAACCGCCTGGCTAAGACTGATCTCTCTGGTGACCACAAGGTTATCACCACTGCGCTCGAAGACCGAGTGGGGTGCCACTAGAATCTTAATCAATAAATCACCTGGCGGACCTCCCCATTGACCTTCCTGTCCTTTTCCAGCTATACGAAGCTTCTTGCCGCTGGAGATTCCAGGCGGAACTTTTACTGTAACCCGCTCCACCCCGCTGCCTCGATTGAAACCTGCTATTTTGGAAACGCCAAATACTGCCTCTTTTAAGCTCACTTGCATGTCCATGACGAGATCAGCACCTTTTTGGGGCTGCTGGGCAGCACGCCCAAAGGGACGACCGGAATAGAAGCCACCTCCACCCCTTCCGAAAGGTCGGCGGCCTCCACCCATTCCGCCGAATATGCGCCCGAACACATCCTCTGAGCCGAAGCCAAACTCCCTGAATACTTGGCCGAAATCGAAGTTTCTGAAAATGTCTTCCTGGCTAAACCGCTGTTGGAAGCCCTCTGCACCGAACATGTCGTACTGTTTACGCTTTTCCTCGTCGCCGAGGACAGCGTAGGCCTCGTTTACTTCTTTAAAGCGCTCCTCCGAAGCTTTGTCGCCTTTGTTCTGGTCAGGATGATATTTCATTGCCAGCTTTCGATAAGATTTTTTTATCTCCTCCTTGCTGGCATTCTTATTCACCCCAAGAATTTTGTAATAGTCTTTACCTGCCATATAAAATACCTGTTAATTTGCTCTTCGAGCCAATGGATACCAGATGAAATTTTTCATGGCCAATTTTCTGGGCGGTTTCGCCACCCAGCTTTCCCTGCTAACAAGCGATTTTATTCTAACACAATACCAAGGGCTTGTCCCTATTGGCAAAAGCATGGCAAAACAGTTAGCAGCGGGCAGTATGAATTTATCATTTCACATTCTGATGAAATATTTTGCATATTTGTAATGGATTTTTTAAAGCTCAGCGGACTGACCCTTGGTGAACAGGAGGTGGTACAAACTGAAAAGGCGAACAGCGATGACAGCGGCTATTAGTCGTGGAATCCAAAGCCAAAAAGCACTCAATCCCAGGGCTAGGAACAGAGCTGGATCCTCAATCAGGGAATGATTGATGCCAATGGAAAGGTGCAATGCCTCCAATTCTTCCTTGGCCAGATGCCCCTCATTTGCCTCTTCAACAATTACCGCCGCCCCGTAGGCCAAACCAAAGATGGCAGCAGTCATCCAAAGAATTCCGGCTTTTTCGCTGAGACCCAAAGCTTTGAGGAATGGTCTGCACAGCCTGACTATGTGCTCTATCCAGCCCACTTTCTTGAACACTTCCAGAGTTGTTAGGATAGTCATTATGATCAAAAAAATCTTCAGGCACAGTTTCGAACTGGTCACTGCCCACTCCCATAACATAAGCAAGAATGGCTGCCTCATCACATGGGAGGCCACGGGGGCTGCTGGGCCGTTAGTATTAACCTCCAAAAAGGAAGCCACAACCATCACCGTCAAGGTGGCGCATATCAAACGAAAAACCGTCGCCTTAGCGGGATTGATCCCAGATTTGCCCTGAATCACCCCTTCCTGGATCAAGTTGTGGGCCATGAGGAGGAAAATGGCTATGAGGGTCATCTGCTTTGTGGTTAAAGGAAGAACCACCATTGCCGCTATCCCCCCGTAGATTCCTGTTAGCATGCCAATCATCAAAGGCAGGGCAGCAACAGCCGGAAGGCTGAGCCAGTCCATGACAGGTTGGATGATAACCTGACCTTTCTCGAGCCAACCGCTCCATGCTAACAAGGCGGTCAGAAGAGATATGGGAAGCAGAATCTTGACCATCCAAACAAAACCATTCCATCCTTTACGGATGCCGGCAAGTAAACCTTCTTTGAGTTGAGATTTAATGGAGTTCATAAGTCCAGGAATGACGGCCATATCCATGGTCGCAGCAGGTTATTCATAAAAGATCCGGGCTAAGCTAGAGACCTGCTAAAAACTTCAGTATCGAAGCATTGACCTCGAAAGGCTTTTCCACCATAGCCATGTGCCCTGCTCCTTCAACAATTCTCAAGGTTGTTCGCTGTAGCTTCTCGGCAAGAAACTGGGAATATGTGGGTGGAGTCATAATATCTTCACTGCCGCAGACTATCAGGGCGGGGTTTTCAATCTGAGCAACATCATCCATGCGATTGAAGCCATGGCACGCCCGGAAGTCAGCCAAAACGACTTCCGGAAGCTCCTTTAACAGTTGTTCCAACCCCCACTTGATCAGCTTTTTCGAGCTTCCTGGGCCATAGCACTTACGCACCAGCCGCTCTGCTGCTAAGGCAAAATTCCTTTCAAAACTCTGAAATATTTCGGCACTCACCTTGAGGCGGGCTCCAGTGCCGACAAGTATCAGAGCCTCAAATATCTCCGGATGCGAGATCGCTGCCTCAAGAATCACTCCTCCGCCCATGGAATGTCCAGCAACAATCACACCGGTTAATTTTAGGCCATCAATAAAGTGCAGCAGCCACTGGCTGTATTCAGCGATACTTGTATAGCCTGGACCGGAACTTTGGCCATGACCTGGTAAATCTACGCAGATGGTATTCACTCCCGGGTCCAGACCCCTTCGCTGGTTCTGCCAGGCAAATGCGTTGCCTCCAGCTCCATGGAGAAAAATTATGTTCCGCCTGCCTGGGGCGATCCCATTTACTCCCGTTAAATAATGAATGGTCCGTCCTTCAACCTCTACAGTAGGCATCACATTCTCAGTTCAAAAATAGTAGGGCAGGTCTCGTCTCAGGCCGTACCCGCCAAATAAAACTTTCACAGTTAATTACAAAACCCCCCTCAAGTACCCTTTAGGGAAGGGGGACGTTTTTAAAGTGATTCCAAGAAATTTCCCCCCTTCGATAAAGGGGGGATAAAGGGGGGACTTTTCTTTTGGTAGGCTGCCCTACCGGAAGAGAAAATATTAATCCTCTTTTTTTATTTTTAGCTTGCGCAGTTCCTCTGCCCGCAGCTCTTTGCGTAGCACTTTGCCTACCATGGTTTTTGGTAGCTCGTCACGAAACTCCACCTGCCGTGGTACTTTATAAGCAGCAAGCTTTTCTTTGCAATGGGCAATCACCTCTTCCTCAGTCAAGGTCTCTCCTGGTTTCGCCACCACGAAAACCTTGACAGTTTCACCCCGGTATTCATCTGGAACACCGATGGTCACTGCATCGGCAATCTTGGGATGTTCGTAGAGGACTTCATCTATGTCCCGCGGATAGATGTTGAAGCCGCCGGCAATAATCATGTCTTTTTTGCGATCCACGATAAAGACAAAGCCGTCTTCATCCATGTGGGCAATGTCTCCGGTGTAAAGCCAACCATCTTTGATGGTCTGGCCGGTCTCTTCCGGCATATTCCAGTAGCCCTTCATTACCTGAGGTCCCTTGATCACCAGTTCCCCAGTCTGCCCTATCTGTTCTTCTTTTGTGCCGGTCTCCAGGTCCAAGATCCGAACATCTGTAGAGGGGATAGCAATACCAATGGATCCTGCTTTACGTCTACTCTTAACTGGATTCACGTGGGTTACGGGCGATGACTCGGTGAGGCCGTAGCCCTCCAAGATTACGCTGCCGGTGATTTCCTCGAACCGGTTCATGATCTCAATTGGTAGGGGGGCAGAGCCGCTCACCACGTAGTTGATCGAGGAGATATCGTACTTAGAGATCTCGGGGTAATTGACCATGGCGGTGAGTATGGTTGGCACCAGAATGGCAATAGTCGGTCTGGTCTTGGCGATGGTCTTGAGAAAATCTCTGATTTCGAAACGGGGCACCAGGATCATGGTGCAGCCCATGCAAATAGGCCAATTCATGACCGCTGTCATCCCAAGGACGTGGAATATAGGGACCACACAAAGGAAACGCTCGTGGCCCCGCCTGATATCTGGCAGCCAAGTAGCAATCTGAGCAACATTGACCGCCAGATTACTGTGAGTGAGCATCACCCCTTTTGCAACCCCGGTGGTGCCGCCGGTATACTGGAGTAGGGCCACTTCAGCCATATCTACTTCTGGTCTGGGTGGATTGCCAGGGCTGTTCTTCACCAGATCTTTGAAGGAGTGGATGGTATCGGAATAGGGGACCTTCATATTGAGGTTCTGCTTCTTGGCCTTAAGGGGATATAGGAGGTTGAGTGGGAAGCTGAGATAATCACGAATGCTTGTTATGACAAGTTGTTCCACCTTTGTCTGTTTCCAGACCTTGGCGATCCGTGGAAAGAGATGGTCCAGACCCACCAGCACTTTGACCCCAGCATCGTTGAACTGATGGATCATCTCCCTTTCCACGTACATTGGATTGGTCATTACCGCCACACCACCGATAGTGAGAACGGCATAATAGCTGATGATGGTTTGCGGACAATTGGGTAACATTATGGCCACCCTGTCCCCGGGTTTGACCCCCAACTCACTAAGAGAGGCAGCAAATCTCCTGACACGATCGGCCAACTGCTGGTAGGTGAGTCGTGCCCCTACGAACTCAGTGGCGGTAACCTGCGGAAAGTCTCGGGCTGCTTTCTCTAATTGTCTGTGTAATGGATCCTCAGGTAAATCCACTTCAAAAGGAACACCCTTGTCATAAAACCGGTGCCAGGTCTTTTCCATGGTTATACCTCCGTGTATCTTTCACCTCAAGGATGGCAGGAAGGGTAGAGATGATTTTGAGATAGTACAGACTCGCACTATGTGACAAACTAACACACATCCGTGGGAAAGGTCGAGAGTTTCTTGAAAGCACCTTGACCGAGGTGTGCAGGCTATTTTTTCTCCGAATTGACTGTCTGGACCAGAAGTTCGGCTAGGTCATAAACCCTAACCTTTTCTTCCATATTGCGATCTTTTAGCCCATCTTCAAACATGGTGGTGCAGAATGGACAGCATACACCTATGATATCCGGCTCCAACACCAGGGCCTGCTCGGTGCGAGCATCGTTGATCTTGCGATCCCCCAGAGTTTCTTCCATCCACATCCTACCACCACCTGCGCCGCAACAAAATGACTTGTTTCGACTGCGATCCATTTCAGAAAATCGCAGTCCCGGAATTGACTTAATCAAGGCTCGCGGTTGATCGTAAATGGAGTTGTAGCGCCCCAGGTAGCATGAGTCGTGGAAAACCAAATGCTTATCCAGAGACAGTTTTGTTTGCAAACGGCCAGCTCGCAGCAATTGGCTGAGGATCTCACTGTGGTGGTAGACTGCCCATTGCCCCCCAAATTGGGGATACTCGTTCTTTAAACAATTATATCCGTGTGGGCAGGTGGTAATGATTTTTTGCACCCCGTAGGAGTTAATGGTTTCTACCAACTCCCCTGCCATGGTCTGGAAGAGATATTCGTTGCCGATTCTTCGTGCCGTCTCTCCGCAGCACTTCTCCTCAGCCCCGAGGATAGCAAAACTCACTCCCCCCTCATTCAGAAGTGTCACCATGGCAGAACTGATCTTTTTCGACCTCTCATCAAAACTCCCGGCACAGCCAACATAAAAAAGATACTCGACCTGAGAATCCTCAGCCAGGGTCTTCACTGGCAATCCCTTGGCCCAATCACCGCGGGAAGCAAAACCCAGACCCCAGGGATTAGAGTTGGTTTCCCAGTTGCGCATGACGTTTTGCACTTCTGGAGGAAAACTGCTCTCCATAAGAACCAGATAACGACGCATATCCACATATTTGTGGATGTGCTCGATAAAAACTGGACAGTTTTCCATGCAGTTGCCGCAGGTGGTGCAAGACCAGAGTTCATCTTGCTGGCAGACTTCGCCTACCAGTGCTCTTCCTAATTCACCCTCTGGGTTGACTGCTTCTGTCTCATCCTTACCACGTTGGGACAGCAACACTTTGCCCTTTTTCTGCAAATGCTCCCTCAGATGGTGGATTGTCAACTTGGGACTCAGAGGCTTACCCGTAAGGGTGGCAGGACAATTATCAGAACAACGGCCGCACTCTGTGCAAGCATAGAGATCTAGAAGCTGCTTCCAGGTAAATTCCTCAATTTTGGAAACACCGAAAGTCTCGGCAGTTTCATCCTCCAGATCCATCTTGCTCAGTTCTCCAATAGAGCCAAAACGACGGAAGAACACATTGGGGATGGCGCCCAGTATGTGCAGATGTTTGGAAAAAGGAATGTAGACCAGAAATAGCAGTATTATCAGAGTATGGGACCACCACAACAAACTGTACCATCCCTGTAGGGCTTCTTCACTCACTCCTCTAAACAGGCCTGCAAGAGCAATTGAGATGAAAGCAGATTTGGGAAAGTAGCTACCTGCCTCATTTTGGCTCAAAAGATACTCAACTGCCCGCGCTCCGACAAGGAGGACGACCAAAAGAAGGATGAGACCAATGATGATGGAAGCGTCCTGATTGGCTGCCCGCTGATCCTCATAGAGTAAACGTTCGGGTTTGATCACGAAGCGTCGGTAGAGGGCAATACCCAGGGCAACCATCACCGCAAGGCAGAGAAGATCTTGCAGGAGATAGAGCAGGCTAGTAGCGCCTTTGCCCAGAAACTTCCAGTAAGCAAAACCGTGGTAAATACCAACTCCAAAGGTCTCTATGCTGCCGATGGTTATTACTACAAAGCCCCAAAAAATAAAAAAGTGACCCCAGCCGGCTGGCTCCTTTATCACCCGTCGCTGTCCTAAAACAAAGGTTGCCACACCTTTAATTCGTTCCCAGGGCCGGTCAAATCGATCCTCCCATCGACCCAACCTCATGATTCGGTAAAGCTTGTAAACGGTGAGGAGGAAAAATCCGCTGGCGGTAATGAAAATTAAAACAAACAGAATATTTGCGGGAAAGTGACCCGGCATGGCAATTCTCCTATTTCGGAATGCTGATTGCGGATTTAAAAGGCATGGAGCATAGGGCATAGAGTTTTGGTAAACAGTAAACGGTCAACGGTGAAAGGACTGGGACATGCTTCTACAACTGTTCACCGTTTACCATTCACCGTTTACGACGTTTTTCGCTCTGCACTATACGCTTTGTGATTAACAGGTTGACTTCAACGTCTTAACTTCCTCGATAAATACCGGCAGAAACTTGAATAGATCTTCCACCACTCCATAATCCACCTTGCTGAAGATTGGCGCTTCAGGGTCCTTGTTAACTGCTACAATGTATTTACTAGAACTCATGCCCGCCAGGTGCTGAATTGCTCCAGATATGCCGCAAGCAATGTACAGGTTCGGGGTGACCACCTTGCCGGTTTGCCCTACCTGATCGGCGTGAGGGCGCCAGCCCGAATCGACTGCCGAGCGCGAGGCACCTACAGCGGCACCTATAAGCTTCGCCAGTTCCTCTAGCATGGCAAAGTTCTCTGGTCCCTTCATGCCTCGGCCACCCGAAACAATAATATCTGCCTCGGTTAGATCCAGTTTGCCGCCGGCATCCTTTTCAATGTTCACAACCTGGGTCTGATTCCCCTCAGCCACTTCCACCTTGGCTTTCTCCACCTCAGCCTTCTTCGAAGTGTCAGGGGCAAGACAGTCCATTACATTGGGCCGGCAAGAGGCCATCTGGGGCCAGGATCCATCTGACCACTCATACCAAGCAAAGGCTTTACCAGCGTACATGGGTCTCTTGGCCTTGAGAGAACCTCCCTCCACCTTGAGCTGGGTACAGTCTGTGGCCAATCCTGCTCCAAGTCTAGCTGCCAGGCGGGCACTGAAATCCTTTCCATCCACTGAGGCGGCGATGAGGATCACCTTTGGATCGAGGTTGCTCAGGATTTCAGCTGCCACTGGCACGTAGGTCTCAGCCCGGTAATCTTTTAGACTTGGGGCGTCCAACACGTAGACCTTCTCCACGCCGTAGTTACCGAGATCGGTTGCCAAGTCTCCAATGGACTCACCCAGGGCAAGCGCCACGAGAGGTTCCCCCAGTTCATCGGCAAGCCTCCTTCCTTCACTGGCAATTTCGAAAGATATCCGGCGAAATGAGCCTTCCCGAAACTCAGTTATTACACACACTCCCTCTGCCATTTTTATTCTCCCAATATAGTAAGTTTCTAAAAAGTTTCGACATTTTAGTCACTTCAGCTCATTTTAGACAGTTGTCATATGACTTTCGCTTCCTCGTGAAGCAAGCGCACCAACTCTTTAGCTTTGTCAGAGGTTTCTCCCTCAAGGACCCGACCTGCTTGTCTCTCCGCTGGCAATTCCATGGCAGTTATTTTCACCTTGGCAGCTTGCATCCCCACCTCGTCGGGGGACAATCCCAAATCTGCAATGGTCTTTGTCTCTAGAGGCTTTTTCTTGGCCTTCATGATCCCCGGCAAAGAAGCATACCTTGGATTCCACACTGCGTGAGCACCGCCAAAGGTAACCAGTGCTGGCAGAGTTCCCTCCAGGGTAACGCGAGCACCTTCTATGGGACGGACTATCCTTATCTTGCCATCCCCTAGCTCTACTGAGATGGCCAAGCCTAGATGTGGTATTCCCAAAAGCTCGGCTACCATTATACCCACCTGATTTTCATCATCGTCCACCGCCCTGTGGCCACAGCAAACCAAGTCGAACTCAAGGTTCTTGAGTACTGCTGCCAGAACCTTCGCCTTGCCCAAGGCATCACTCCCTTCTGTTCCCGGGTCGTTGACCAGAACCCCTTGGTCTGCTCCCATGGCCAAGGCAGTGCGGATAGACTCCACCACTCGTTCCGGACCCATACTGAGAATGGTGACCTTCGCCCCAGCACTCTCCTGGAGACGAAGAGCGGCTTCCACGGCATATTCGTCGTAAGGGTTCATGATCCACTTGATGTCGCTCGTGTCTATGGTTTTGCCGTCACCGCCGATCCTGATCTTTGTCTCCGTGTCCGGCACCTGCTTAAGCAAGACAACTATGTTCACTTTATCTCTCCTTTCTGCCTACCTGGTTTTAGCCCATTTATGTTTATTATTATCATCCCCAAGTACCAGGTGTCGGGTTTTCCGCCTGAGGCGGATCAGGAAAGAAATCAAAAAACCTGAAACCTGAACTCTGAACACTGAAACCTGGATTTCGATTCTGACTCCTTGCTTCTAGCTCCTAGCTCCTGCCTCCATACTCTATGCCCAATGCCCTTTGCTCTATGCCTTCTAAAATCCCACATCCAGATCACATTCAAGAATCTTACCAATCTGACAACAATCCCATAAAGCCGTCAGCAAGCTGATCAATGGAGCGTTCTGGAGCCTGCAACAGACCCTGAACTGCAATACCTTGCACTGCCCCTATCAAAGCCGTTGCAGCCGCCCGCGAGTCTGTTATCTTTGGATGGTTTTCCAGTATTCGGGCAAAAGCCTCGATGAAGTCTTCATAGACCTCTTTTAGTCGCTTTTCCATAGGATGTCTGCTGCCAGCAAATTCTGTGGCCAGTGCTGCCAGACAGATCGTCGCCTCTGGCTGCCGGCGAAAGTGCTCGCACATTATATCCACAACCCCCTGGGCCACTGCTAGTGAACCCTTTTCCGCCCGGTTGAGATAATCTGAATATATCTGGATGCCCCGGGCCAGCCAGTCCACTACCGCCTCGAGCAAAGCTTCTTTGGATGGAAAGTGATGGAAAACAGCGCCTGAGGTCAGATTGACCGCTTGGGCAATGTCTGTAATGGTGGTCTTGTGGTAACCTTGGCGGGCGAACAGTTCGGTTGCAGCCATGAGTATCTTCTTGTGGGTCGCTCGTCCTTGGGCTTCCTTTTTGTTGCAACCTTTCAAGGCCATGGAAAACACATATCACATACTATGTAATATGTCTATAAAAAAAATGTAGGCGAGGATAAACCCCGCCCACTGATAAAACATAATCAATGCCTGAGCTTAGCTTGCAAAGAGCCAGTATAAGCCATGTTGAGATTGAGTTTGAGAGCTTCTTCCCCTAGACCGAATGCAATCCCCATAAGCTGGGGGAGGTAGAGCACCGAAATTCTCAGATCTTCACCCTTGGCCCGCGACACCTGTTTTTGATAGCTGTCCAGATTCATTTGGCACATGGGACACACGGTAGCAATACAGTCGGCCCCTTTTGCCGCCTTCAACAGTTCACCCGTTAGTTCCACGGCGATTTCTTTCTTGGTGGTCATCAGCCCGGCACCGCAGCATTTGGCACCCATGGACCAAGGATACACTTCAGCGCCAAGAGCCTCAATTAACGGTTCCATGCAGTGGGGTTCTTCGGGGTCGTCATAGCCCCCGTAAGGACGCAAGGCCTGACAACCATAATAAGGAGCTATGCGCAGCCCTGACAGTTTGTGATTTACCTTGGCTTTAATCATATCTGTACCAATATCGGTGGCAATCACGTCCAGCAAATGGCGAGATCTGATGCCTCCCTGGTAGCTTAATTCCTCTTCCTGCAACACCTCATTTATCTGGTCTCGGAGTCCCTCATCCCTGTTTAACCTTTCGTCTACCTTTCTGAGATTGAGGTAGCAAGCACTACAAGGAATCAAGAAATCACAGTCCATGCCCATTTTTGCAGCCAAGGCCAAATTGCGCGCCGGCAGAACCACTGAAAGAAGATCGCTGGTTGTCTCGGCCGCACTGGCACCACAGCAGGTCCAATCCTCTAATTCTATCAATTCTATTCCCAGTGCTTGCATGACAGCTTTGGTGGAGAGGTTATACTCGATGGCTGTGCCCTCCAAAGAACATCCGGAGTAATAAAAGTACTTCATGAACGTGCCTCCAGTTCTTTAACTTTGCGAAAGATGGCGTCCAACTTCCCTGACCCAAAAAATTTCGGCATTTCAGGGGACACTTTTCCTTTCATCATGAGCCTCATACCCAAAGGGGTAAAACGTAAAGGCAGTACCGGGCTCTTCATAATTAAGAAGTACCTGGCCATGAGCTCCATCTCCCTCACCCGCCCATAGCGTCTAACTGTTTCAAGAAAGGTCTGATAGAAACGGGCTCCCTTTTTTTCAGCTAATCCCTTGGCAACAGCCAGTTGCTTCAAAGCATGAATGGTCTCGGTCAAGGGCAAGCCCCGTGGACAACGCAAGGTGCAATAATAGCAGCTTGAACAAAGGGAAAAGGTCCTGCTGGCAAGGATTTCATCTACCAGGCCAAGTTGAATCATCCGCCACATTTGCCTAGGGGTGAGATCCATGGCAAAAGCGCTACCGCAGGATCCGGTACAAGTGCCGCATTGCATGCAGGCGCGAATGTTTTCCCGGATGGAAGCCATTAAGTCTTCCGCAGTGTGGCCCTCGGCTATTTCTCGTTTTTCTTCGCTCATGGGATATTGTCTCCTTTGTTAAGCTGTCAGCTGTCAGTGAACAGCAATCAGCTCTGGGCTGACTGACGGCTGCAAGCTCATAGCTGATCGCTAAAAAATCTCTTCCAGTGCTCCTTCGATGACAGAAAATATCTGCTGGTCCCGGTAGCCCCGCAGCACCGAGGCGCTGTTGGGACAAACAGCCGCACAGGAACCACAACCCTGGCAGCTCAACTCATCAACCATGATCTTGCCCTCGTCGTCATCTCGCCACCTGGCACCATACGGACAGGCCTCGATGCATTTCTCACAAAGGGAGCAAAGAACGTGACGCACCTCAGCCACTATGCTGCCCGCAGTTACTCTCATGGTGGCAAGAATTCTCAGGGCTCGCTGTGCGGTTGCTTCCGCCATGGCAATGGATTCGGTGATGTTCCGCGGGGAATGACACATACCGCAGGTGAAGATCCCTTCTTGGAGAAAATCCACCGGTCGCCATTTATACTCCGCCTCCTGAAAAAAGCCATCCTGGTTTGTTTCCACCCCGAATATCTCTGCCAATTGCCCTTGACCGTCGGCAGCAACACCGGTACTGAGCACCAGTAAATCAGGCTCCAGCATCACCTCCCGACCTAGGATTGGATCAGTGACAACTGTCGAGACCCCGCCATTCTCTACGGTAACCTTCGGTTTCTTGTCTACGTCGTACTGAATAAAAATCACCCCTGCTTGCCGGGCCTGGGTGTAATACGTCTCCATAAACCCATAGGCCATAATATCCCGGTAAAGAATATAAACATTCATCTCTGGATTCTGTTCTTTCAGATATAGGGAGTTTTTCAGTGCCGAACTACAGCATATCCTGCTGCAGTAGTTTCGCGGCTCTTCCCGTGAGTCCACACATTGGATCATGACAACTGCACCCAACTCGGCCGGATTTATCTGACCTGAGTGGAGTTGTTCCTCCAGTTGGTGTTGGGTAACGATGGATTCACTTTGGCCATAGCCGTAGGACTCGGTAGTGGCCTCCTTGCCTCCCGTTGCCAGAATTGTCACCCCATGCTCGAGAGTTTCACCTGAACCGTCTTCTTTCTCAATGGTGGTGATGAAGCAACCAACCCTACCGTGAGAATGGAGCACCTTTGCATTCGTATAAAGGTGAATCTTGGGATGTTTTTGGATCTTGGAAATCGTCTGCTCCAAGAGTTCCTGAGGTGGGTTGCCCTCAAGGGTCCGGTAGAGACGTCGGAGATTACCGCCGAGTTCCTCCGCCTTTTCCACCAAAAAGACTTCAAAACCATGTTCAGCAATGCCCAGGGCCGAGGTCATACCGGCTATACCTCCTCCCACCACCAGGGCCTTCTGGACTATAGGTGTAGCGGCCGAGAGCGAAGGGTCCATGCCCTTGAGTTTGCCGACTCCCATGGCCAGCGCCAGCCGAATCTCCCGGCTCGCCTGCTCCTGGCTGAAATTATTCCCAGGAAACACTGAAGTCCGTATATCCACAACCTCCATAAGCGCAGGATTTAGTCCTATCTTTGCCCCCAGGTCGCGAAGTTTCCTCGTGTAAACATAGGGCATGCAGGCCCCAATGAGGAGACGGTTTGCTCCGTTTTCTTCCATAGCCTCCTCCAGCTGACTCCAACCTTCTTGAGTGCAGATACTCTCAAAGCGATGGACCTGGCTGACGTAGTCAAGATCAGAGACAAAAGCTTCCACCTCATCTAGGTGAGCTGCCTGGGCTAAACTATCGCCGCAGGTGCAGAGAGCCACCATTACCTGAGGTGGTTCTCTGGAGACGTCACGGAAGGCAACCTCTGATTCGCTGGCCTCGGCAAGTCCTCCACCCTTCGAGTGAATTAGACGTGACGCCTGCAAAGATGCGGAACTAGCCTGAATTACTGATTCGGAGATATCTCTGAGGCCCGAAAAGGAACCGGCAGCGTATACCCCATCTCGGCTGGTACAACTCAAGGAGAAAGGCTGAAGTTGGCAGAACCCCCATTGATTTAAATCAACTCCGGTCATTTCCGCCAGAAGATCGCTCCCTGCGGGTGGTCTTTGGCCGGCGGCAAGTACCACCAAGTCAAAAACCTCCTCATGTGCCGTTCCATCAATATCCATGTAGACAATTGTCGGATCTCCACCTAGTTGCTTGAGCTCCACCGAGTGAACTCTGCCCCTCTGAAAGCTAACGCCGTACTCCTTTTCCGCCTTGTCCCGATAGCGCTGGAAATCCTTGCCAAAAGTTCGCATATCCATATAGAAGATGGTGGCTTCCACCTGGCCATTGCTTCGCTCTTTGGCAAGTAGCGCTTCTTTGACGGAAAACATACAGCAGACGGAAGAGCAGTAGTCCGCATCTGCATGCATGTCCCTAGAGCCCACACATTGAAGCCAGGCGACTTTGCGAATCTCTTTGCCATCGCTGGGACGGACGAGCTTCCCGTGATAGGGCCCGGTACCACTCACTATCCGTTCGAACTCGATGCTGGTAACCACATTGGGAATCTCACCGTACCCGTAAGTGTTCGAGCCCTTTCCTGCAGGATCAAAAGAGTCAAAGCCTGCGGCCAGAATAACCGCCCCCACTTCCATGGTAAATTCCCCGGCCCGCTCTAGATTCTCGTAGAGTTTGATCACCAAAGGAACCAGCGTATCCGGATCAAAGGGTTTCATCAGATAGTCAAGGGCTCCAATCTTCATGGCCTCCACTGCGGTTTCCACCGTAGCGTAGGCGGTCATCATCACCACCGGAAGATCGGGCCGCATGTCTTTGGACCGCTTCAATACTTCCACCCCGTCCATCTCCGGCATTTTAATGTCAAGGAGCATCAGATGATACGCCTGTTTTGCAATCTTATCCAAAGCATCGGGGCCTGACTCCGCTGTTTCAACATCAAATCCCTCCTCTATCAGCCAATCTTTGAGGGAATCACGCACAATGAGTTCATCATCCACTACCAGGATTCGAAACTGTCGTCGTGCTTCCCAGCGGAAATCGATTGCCCCAGTTGGACAAATCTTTTCGCACTCGCCGCACAAAGTGCAGGAGTCCAAGTCGACCACGTAGTTATTCGGAATATTGTGAGGTACCGGCAAATAGACCGCTTTTCTCTTGGCCAATCCAGCGTTGAACTCGTCTGCAACCTCCACCGGGCAGACACGACTACATTCTCCGCAACCAATGCAAAGTTCCGGGTCTACTACGGCAGGTCTCTGTCGCAAGGTGACCTCGAATTTGCCGGGCTCCCCCTCCATCTGCACCAATTCAGTGTTAAGCATTATGTCGATGTTCTCATGGAACAGCCCCTTGCGCAGGCAGAACTGAGAAGCAGAATCCCGTTCTACCAGAGGCAGCATCTTGCACATGCCACAGTGGTCAGTGGGAAATTGGTAATCAAGCTGCGCCAGGGTTCCTCCCAAGTTCGGTGCTCGGTCAATGAGCTTGACCTGGTAGCCAAGTTCTGCCAAATCCAAAGCGGAGCGGATACCGCTGATTCCGGCGCCTACTACTAAAGCTGACCCGATTTTTTTTCTCATGGTAAAGACCCTCTTATCAGAAAGAGTTGTTAGATCTCATCGAAACTGTGAACTTTGATGTCAGTTGTCCGTGGTCAGTTGTCAGTTGCATTTCTTGCTCACTTCGTTCGCCACGAACCGCAGAGCACAAAGCACATAGCGTCTTTTTCTCGAGGGCTTTACGCTCTGCGCTATGCTCTATGCTCTATGCGTGTTCACGGACATCGGCCGTGAACACTTAATGCATCTTAGCCACAACCTCCTGGAATTCATCTTCCCGGAATATTGACAGTGGCGGTTCGTCATCCAGGCTACGTCCAGCTTCATAATCAAAGGCCTTCTGCGTCTGGTGTGCCACGGTTCGGAAAATCTCCATTACCGGTATATTATTGGGACAGGCATTGGAACACTGGCCGCAGCCGATACACGCCGTGCTCATGTGAGCCATGCGGGTTAAATGAAAAAAGACCGTGTCTGTGGGCATCTTCAGGATGCCCTTGCGCTTTGCCCACCTCAGATATTGCGACGGTTCGTGGTCAAAGACATCGGTAAGAAAAACGCACTCTCTGCAATAGCAAACAGGGCAAGCCACCCGGCAGTTGTAACAATTGACACAGTTGCTGAGATAATTAACCAGCTTCTCCAGATCTGCTGTGGCCTCACTGGTCTCGGCAAACATCTGGTCGCGATATGCAATGCGTTCTGCCACCAGCTTTTCGATCTCTTTTTTCCTTTGCTCTGGCTCACCGGTGGAAGATAGCCCGAGATTGTCTAATAAATCCTCTCCACGAGATGTATTGGCCTTGGCCAGCAGATGATCTTTTATGTCCATACCCACTACGCCAATGAGCACATCCGCGTTTTCCGCTATGGGATACTCGCAGGCCTTGCAGGCAGGCGAGAGATCAAAACCATCGCAAGCCGTTCCCTTGCCCTCTTGGATATTGCGGTAAAACCTCGCGGTGGCCTCCATGCCGTCTTCACCAACAAAGGCGGGATAGTGGACGTTACTGTAGGCACCCAGACAATCAATCCCGATAAGGACGACGTCATCTACTCTGCCCTGTTTCAGTTTCACCAACTCGATAAAGGCCCTGATCTCACACGGGCGGAGCACCACTGCCACCTTTCCCCCGAGAGGCTTTCTGGTAAGCTTTGAAACCACTTTGGCTGCATTCATGGGAAAGACGGGTGCAAGTGGATCGACAGCATCGAGCTTGTCCGGGTCCGTGACTAACGTGGGCATTACAGAGCTCTTCATGGGCAGGTGTTGAGCAACCATGAGGCCAGTGATGTCGCCGTCCCGAAGCATTGTCTTGAAAAAGTCCTGTAAAGAACTGACCAGGTTCTGATCTTTTATTGGTATCTTTACTGTGGTTGCCATTGATTCCCTCCAGCTAATCTACTTGGGCTACTGAGATCTTCAGATGACCATCTGCTTCCGCACTTTACTAGGGCCTAGCTCCTTGACCTCATTCACCAACTCTTTCATGGTGTTGGCAAAGTCGATTCCCTCGCTAGCTCCAATCCAGGTGAGTTTAATTCTCCGCTCATCAAAGCCGAAACGCGGCAGAATCTCTTTGAGCAACTTGACCCGGCGGCGGGCCTTGAGGTTGCCGTTGATGTAGTGGCAGTCCCCGGGATGGCAGCCACTGATGAGCACTGCATCCGCCCCTTCCAACAAGGCCTTGATTACATACTTGGGATCTACCATCCCGGTGCACATCATTCTGATCATCCGCACGTTGGGAGGCTGGGTTAACCGTGAGGTCCCTGCCAAATCCGCAGCCGTGTAGGTGCACCAGTTGCAAACGAAAGCTATTATTGTCGGTTCGAAGTCTGACATGGTTGTCCTCCAGCTACAATTGTCTAAAATGTACTAAAATGAGCAAAAATGCCTAAAAGTGTTGAATAACCTCCCTGACCTAATTCTGATATTCTGACTTTTCTCTTCGCAGATTCCCCTGCCCCTTAGCCAACCAAGTCGTCCAGGATGCCCTCGATCTCGGCGAAGATCTGCCTGCCGGTAAAATGCCGTATTCGTGCAGCTCCACTTGGACAGTGGCCGGCGCAACTCCCACATCCTTTACACAGCGCCTCGTTGATCACCGCAACGTTTCTGCGTGGATCGAACTCAATGGCCGAATACGGACAGAGATTGATGCAGGCCTGGCAGCCAGCACACACATCAGGATCAATCCAGGAGATGGTAGAGGGAATTTCTACCTTACCCTTGGTGGCTAGAGCCAGCGCTTGCGCCGCGGCCCCCGCTGCATGGGAAACAGCATCTGGGATGTCTTTTGGCCCCTGGCAGGTCCCTGCAAGGAAAACCCCGTCAGTTGCAGTGGAGACCGGACCCAATTTGGGGTGCTCTTCCAGAAAGAACCCATCTCCTCCCTGGTTTATCCCAAACACCCGAGCCACTTCGGCTGCATCCTTGGCGGGTTCCATAGCCGTACAAAGAATTACCATGTCCACGGGCACTCGGAGCTTTCTACCCACCAAGGTGTCTTCACTGACGATGATAAGTTTGCCCTCCTCATGGGGCCCCATGGCCTGGTCGGTGATCTCGCCGGGTTTTCCCCTGATGAAGGTAATCCCCTCCTCTTGCAGCCTGCGGTAGAATTCCTCGTATCCCTTGCCGAAACAGCGCATGTCGATGTAAAAGTTGTAGACCTGCGTGTCATGGCCCACTTTTTCCTTGATGAGATGGCCGTATTTGAGGGCATACATGCAACAGACCCGCGAGCAGTACTCATGGTAATTCACATCACGGCTTCCCACGCAGTGGATGATGCCGATGCTGGCTGGCGCCTTACCATTTCTCATTACAATTCTTCCACCCGTAGGCCCCACAGCATTGTTCAGCCGCTCAAACTCCAAGCCGGTGTAGACTTCCGGATACCTGCCATAGCCGTACTGCCTTATTGGAGTAGGGTCTAAGGTCTCGAATCCGGTAGCCAGGATGATGCTACCCACCTTGACCTCAATTTCCTCATCCACCATACTGTGGTCTACCGCATTTCTCTCGCAGGCCCGGACACATTCCATACACTCACAACAGACACCGCAGTTGATGCAGCGCTTCGCCTCTCTTCTTGCCTCTTCCTCCTCGAACCCCAGAGCTGCTTCGGCAAAATCCGCTCTGCTCTCCTGGGAATCTCTGTGGGGCAAGCGAGCTCGTGTCTCCACCGGAACATCTTCGGGGATTTCCCTCCAGTCCTGTCCCGGCGGTTCCCTGGCTTCGAGCTCTTCGGTGTAAAGGGCTAGATCCTCCCCGCTGATGTAGCGATGGATGGCTTGCACTGCCTTATGGCCAGAGGCCACAGCCTCAATAACCGTTGCCGGTCCACTCACAGAATCACCCGCACTGAACACATCAGGGATGGCCGTCTGCATGGTATGGGGATCTACCACCAAGGTATTACGCCTGGTGGTCTCGAGGCCGCCCTCATCCACTGCCCAGTCCACATCAGGCTGCTGGCCTATTGCTGGGATGACCGCATCGCACTCAATGACGAAGTCAGAGCCCTCTACTGGCACCGGCCTCCGTCTACCGCTTTCGTCTGGAGGTCCCAGTTCAGTGCGGATACACTCAAAGCCCCTTGTCTTGCCGTTGGTACCAACAATGCCGAGGGGAGCGGTAAGGTAATGGATCTCAACCCCTTCGGACAGAGCCCCCTCTATCTCTTCTGGATATGCTGGCATCTCTTCTCGACTTCGTCTATAGACGATGCTCACTTGCTCACATCCCAACCGTATTGCCGCCCGAGCCGCATCAACGGCGACATTCCCACCACCGATGACCACTACTTTGTTACCAGGCCTTGCACGCTCGCCCAGATTTACCTCCCTGAGAAAATCAACCGCATCTACCACACCTTCGAAATCCTCCTCACCGCGAATGCCCATTTTCAAGCTCCGGTGAGCGCCGATACCAAGGAAAATAGCCTTGTAACCTTCTCTCCTCAGATCTTCCAAGGTGAAATCAAATCCCAATCTTTTGCCGGTCTGCGCTTCAATTCCCAGGCGCAGTATATGATTGATTTCCCGGTCCAGGATTTCTGCAGGAAGCCGGTAATCCGGTATACCCACGCGAAGCATACCACCCAGCGCTGGCAGAGCCTCAAAGATGGTAACCTGGTATCCCATGAGTCGGAGATAGTAAGCCACGGTGAGCCCGGCCGGCCCAGATCCTACCACGGCAACTTTTTCAGGCCGCTCCTGAATTTCGGGCTTTTCTAGCTCGTCCAAATCCACCTGATCAGCGGCAAAACGTTTTAGATCCCTGATGGCCACCGCTTCGTCAATTTCTGCGCGGCGACATTGAAATTCACAGGGGTGGGGACATACTCGCCCCAACACTCCGGGCAAGGGCAGCCGTTCCATGATCAGCTGAACGGCTTCTTTGTACTTACCCTGGCCGGTGAGTTGCACATAACCCTGAACATTAATGCCTGCCGGACAGGTGATGGTGCAAGGCGCCCGATCCTTTTTATCAATGCAATAGGTAATCGGTACTGCCTGAGGGAAAAAGCGGTAAATGGCCCTGCGCTCACCCAAATTCTCATCGAACTCACTAGGCATGGCAACCGGACACACCTCGGAGCATTGGCCGCAGCCCGTACATTGGTCCTCCCGGACATAACGCGCTTTCCTGTTGATCTTGACGGTGAAATTTCCCACGTAGCCATTCACCTCAGACACTTCGCTATAAGAAAAGAGGTGGATGTTCGGCTCCTGGGCCACTGCTACCGTCTTGGGCGTAGAGATACAAGCGGCGCAGTCCAGCGTGGGAAAGGTCTTGTCAAACTTCATCATGTGGCCCCCAATGGAGGGATTTTTCTCCACCAGGTAGACTTGATGGCCCGACTTGGCGATGTCCAGCGCTGACTGGATTCCGGCAATTCCTGCACCAACCACCATCACATCCGGGTGAACACCCACCTCCCTGGTAGCCAGTCTCTGATGTTGGCTTACTCGGCTCACCGCCGCCGCCACCAGGGTTTTCGCCTTGCTGGTGGCCTCTTCCTTGTCTTCCACTATCCAAGAACAATGTTCACGAATACAAGCCATCTGAAAAAGATACGGGTTGACATTTGCTCGCTGGCACGTGCCCTGGAAGGTCTTCTCATGAAGTCTGGGGGAGCAAGACGCCACCACCACGCGATTCAGGCCGTATTCCTCGATATCCTTTTGGATCATCTCTTGGCCGGGATCTGAACACATGAACTTGTAATCCCGAGCGACTACAACGTCTCTTAGCCCCTTGGCAAACTCCGCTACCTCCTCAGGGTTGACCTTCCCAGCAATGTTGGTTCCGCAGTGACAAACATAAACGCCAATTTTCGCTGCCATGGTATAACCTCGCTTGAAACTAGTAGGTTCAAGTTAACGCTCCTAACAACCCACACACTGTTCGAGAATCTTGAGGAGCTCCTCCGTCTCCGGAGGCTTCTCTATGTATGCGGCCGGCTCCGGAACCTTTTGTCCTCTATAGGTGTTCAGTACTTGTTGGGAATGGAAAAAAGTCTTCTTGGCTATGGCCGACAGCATAATCACCGGAATATCCTTGAGCTCCTCATCGGTTTTCAATTCCCGATACATTTGAATCCCGCCCTCTCGGGGCATCATCACATCCAAGATGATCGCCGCCGGTTTTTTCTCACGGGCTTTCAAAAGGCCCTCTTCTCCGTTGACGGCGATAACCGGTTTATAGCCGCTAGTCTCCAGCAGAGTGGTGATGAAGGTGCGCATGTCCAGTTCGTCATCCACCACCAAGATCCTCTTTTTCTTCATGATATTCTCCTTCTAACTGGAATCATTTATTTCTTATTGAATAGCTTGGCCATGTGACCATACTCTGCTAATCCCCATCACCTTCCATCCTGGCCAAAACCTTTTACCGCCGACTCAACCGGGAAGTTTGAAGGCAAGCTCCGGGTTACGGATGGCCATTACATGGCAGTGCGCCCGGCGAGCTACATTCTCAACCGTGCTACCAAAGGTCTGTTTGTTTAGCTCAGAACTGCCCGAGGCGCCCATAACAATAAAATCCACCTTGTGTTCTCTGGCGTAGCGAACAATCTCCACAAAGGGGACCCCGACTCGAACTACGAAGACAGCCTGAGCGCAGTTTTCCAGCCTGGATCCATATTTGGCCTTGAGGTCTTCCTCGGCTTGATTCATGAGCTCATCGTCTGCAACCTGTTCCTCCTTATCCGGGTCGCCATACTCATCCACCACATGGCGCATGTACTTGTATGCCGAGTGCAGCACATGCAGCAGATGAAGCTTGGCGCCATAGCGCTGGCAGAAATCCACGGCATGGTAGAATGCCATCTCCGCCTCCTCCGAAAAATCACTGCAAAACAGAATGTTCTTATATTCAATCATGACTTCCTCCTGTCTGTTTAGGCCACAACCGAGTGCGATTCTCCCTTGGCATTTTCTTCTGAGTTATATTCATTTTCATTAAGGTCTTCCTTATCCTTGCTTGGTCCCGTGGGTAACAATAGACGAAATACTGAACCCCTGCCGGGCTCAGATTCAACCTCCATGCGCCCTTGATGTTCACGGGTAATCTTTTGGACGTTCATCAAGCCCAAGCCGGTTCCATCGGCTCCCTTGGTGCTGAAGAAATTGCTGAAGATCTTTTCTTTGTTGCTCGCCTCGATTCCGCAACCGTTATCTTCTACTTCGAAACAGACTGCCCAGTCCGGGTGGCGCAGCGTACGCACCTTAACCTGCCCCCGTTCATGGCCGCAGATTTCCGGCCAGCAGGCGTCAATGGCATTATTGATCAGGTTGACCAAACATTGATGAATACCGCTGACATCCATTGCTATCGGTTCCAACCCCTCTGTGGCTTCCAGGGTCAGACTAACCTTGAACTCCGCTGCCCGCGTTTTTAAGAGCTCCACAACCTCCGCCGCCACCTCGTTGGCCTCTGCCAAGCGGTATTCGGGTTTCCGCTCTTTGGCATAGGTGAGCAGGTCCATGGCCAGACTCGAGATCTTGGCAACGTTGCGCTGGACCATGTCCCAGCCATTCTGGAGATAGTCCTGGTTTGATAGCTCGAAGCCCTTATTGACTACAAACATCCCGCCTTTCAGACCACCCACTATATTTTTTATGGCATGGGCAATGGTCGCCGAGGTCTGGCCGATGGCAGCCAGCCTCTCTGACTGCACCAGCCGTTTTTCCAGGCGACGAACTTCGCGCAAGTCTTGAAAGAAGGTGACGCAGCCCATCTTCTGGCCTTTTTGTCGCAGAATTGTATGATTTAATCGAATCGGAATTTTTTTTCCTTCCCGAGACTGGATGGTTGTATCCAGGTAACTACTATCCTCATCACTAGAGATGTCTTCCTGTTCTCTCTCCCGGCTGAGCCAAAGATCAACTAACTCCTTGTCATAGAGGTCTTCTAAGGTGAGCCGCCCTACCACCTCATGCTCCCCATATCCAGTCAGCCGCTGAGCGCTGTCGTTGAAGATAACCACCTTTCTATCTTCGTCTCCAGCCACAATGCCATCCAAAGAATTGTCGATGAGGTTCCCTTGAAAGTCGCTGATTCGCTGGATCTCAGCAGTGGCCTCCTGGACCTTCAGTTCCAGGTTTTCCATGTAATCGCCAAGCTGCCTCTTTAGAGAGATTTTTTCCTCGGCCCGTTTCAGAGAAATGAACAGGGCCTCGTCATGGATAGGCTTGGTAATAAAATCTGAAGCCTCCAATTGTAGGGCGCTGATGGCCAGTTCCATCTCCCCATGCCCGGTTATGATTATCACTTCTGAATCGGTCTCCATTTCCTTTATGCGCCGCAGCACTCCGATGCCGTCCATTCCCGGCATCTTGATATCAGTGAGAACGAGGGGGGGCTGCTCCCGTTCGAATATTTCCAATCCCTGCTCACCGCTCTCGGCAGTCCAAACCACATAGCCGGCATCCTTGAGGGCAATGGACATGACTTTTCTTATACCCTCTTCGTCGTCGATAAGGAGGACGCGCTTTAAATTGGCTTCAGCCACCGACCACCTCCACCGGCTCCTGGATTTCTTCTGCCACCGCTGGAAAACTGATGGTAAATGTAGTCCCTCGACCCTGAACGCTTTCCACCCCTATGATGCCGTCATAGTCTCGAACAATGCCGAAGCTTATTGAAAGGCCTAGACCGGTCCCCTTCCCCACCGGTTTGGTGGTGAAGAAAGGTTCGAATATCTTCTCCTTTACCGCCTCGCTCATGCCCAGTCCGGTATCGGATAGGTTCACCACCACCTGGTCACCTGCAGTTCTGGAGGAGATCCTCAGTACTTTTTCAACATCCTGTCCAGCTCGCTCCTGCTTTTCATCCATGGCATCGCGGGCGTTCATGATGAGGTTGAGAAAAACTTGCTCCAACCGGTTCCGATCTCCTTTGATGGGTGGTAAATCTTCGTCCAGGTCCAGCTCTACCTTGATACCATGCACCTCCAACTGCCGTCCCAGAACGGTGAAGGTCCCGGAAATACAATCATTGAGTTGCACATTTGCTTTGCGAATATCTGTTTTCCGGCCAAATTGGCGTAGGTGATTTATGATGAGGGAGGCACGGTCCACCTGACTGTCCATTTCATCTGCTAACTCCCGAAGAATATCAGGAGATACTGGCTCGTTTCTCTCTATCTTCTTGCTGAGAAAACTGGCGGAGGTTTTTATCACTGAAAGGGGCTGATTTAACTCATGAGCAACACCAGCCGACATTTCACCCAAAGTCGCCATTTTGCTTGCCTGTATTAGTTGCTCTTCGCTCTTAACCCGCTCGGTCACATCAGAGGTGGTAACAATCACAGTATCCTGGCCAAGGTCTTTAAGGCTAGAGTAACGTATGTTAACCATTATTGATTCAGCTTCTTTACTGCGCTGTCTCACCTTGTAGATTGCCCCTTCTCTCTCCCAGGGAACCTTACGGAGGCGATCCCACTCTTGAGGCTCAGCTAGCTCCAGAAAACTTTTCCCGAGGATTGCGTCCCTTTCGAAACCATAGAACTTCAGGGCTCGTTCGTTTGCGTCCTCGATCTCCAAAGTTTCTAGATTTAGAACAAAAATGGGGTTGGGATCACTGTTAAACAGGGTGCGGTACTTTTCCTCTGATCTCTTGAGCTCCTGTTCCAGCAGACGCACCTGGGTAATATCGGTTGCCATCTCCATGGCGGCCACCACCTCACCCTCTTCGTCAAAAATGGGGGAGGTAAAAGCAAGAACATAACCGAGGGTGCCATCTTTGCGCACCACCACTTCCTCGCTGTAATGGGGCTGGCCGTCCTGGAAGGTTCTTTCAACTGGGCAAACTGGGCATTTCTCCTCCCTGCCCTTGTAAGCCCGGTAACAGTATTCTCCCTGGCAGTCGCCAAAGCGTTCCTCGAAGACTCTGTTTACCTGGGTGATGCGAAAGTCCCGGTTCTGGACGCTTATCTGACAGGGAACCTCTTCAAAGAGGGTCTGGTATTCCTCCTTGCTTTTCTGGTAGGCCTCGGCCTGCTCTTTGATGTTTTTCCGCATTTCGTCAAAGGAACGGGAGAGATCGCCGATCTCATCTTGAGTAATGGCCTTTACCTCATGCTCATAGTCACCCCTGGCAAGTTGCTTTGTAGCTGAAACCAGACGGCGAATGGGACGGTTAACGAAATAGAGGATGCAGCCGGCCACAATGGCGGTGACTACTAAAAAGATGAGGGTGGCAAAGAAGATGATCTTTTGCTTGGTAGCGAGGATTTCTTGATCCAGAGGCTCCAGAGAAAGGCCAATATCCAAAACGCCAAGGACAGTCTTTTCCTTTGGGTGGTAGTGACAGGTTGCCTGCCAGCAGCTGGGCTCATTATATACGGGGTTGATCATGCCCAGGACTCGATTCCCTGACGGGCTCCTATAGATTCGGGTGCGATCGCTCATACTCAGCCGTTCCAGGGGCTGGTCCCGCCGGTGGCAAGCATAACACGCCTCTGCCTGGAGTTCTACATTAGTGCCGATATCCTCTTTTGTATTGGCGAACATGATCTCGCCGGTCTTGTTGAATACTCGGATCTTCTCCACCCCCGGCTGGGCACCGATGGCCTCAATAATCTTGTGTAAACTCTCCCGCTGGTTTTTGAGCATGCTGTAGTGGGTGCCGCGCTTCACTGTGTCGCTAAACTGGCTCACATTCATTACCATTCGTTCAAAGGCCTGCTCTTCCTGAAGCGACACTAGATAAAAGGTTAAAGCAAGAACCGCAACCAGGAAGATCAAACCCACGGCCAGACCCAATTTAAAACTGAGGCTTTGCCTAAACCTGCGAAAAAGATCTCGACTTGAGTTTCCTCGGACTGAGGTAGTCATCAGAAACACTCCATAGGATTTGCGCATAGATCATTATGCCAGGGTCATGCCACCTCATACTAAAAAGAATAAAACTATGTGATTTAAGGTAGTTAATTAGGATAATGGGGAAAAAGTTAGGGTAATGTATGTGACGGTGTTGCTGCAGCAATGCAACAATAGTCGGAGACTTTTTTTATAACTATATGTAATATAACTGTTTTTTATAATTATATATATTTTGCAACATATTGCAACACAGGTTGCACAATACGCTACCGATGAAAATCATGGTGAGATCTTATACTTTTTCATCTTGCGCCATAAGGTGGTACGGTCCATTCCTAGGGACTCAGCAGCTCTTTGTCGATGCCAGCGGTGTTCTTTCAATACTTCTAATATCCGTTCCCTTTCCCACTGATGCTGTGCTGTAGCAACATCAGTACTGGAGATGATTGCCTCCCCCAGATGACTGCTGACCGTTTGAAGATACATGGGTAGGTGTCTTCCCTCGATAACTTCTCCACGACAGAGTACACAGGCGTGTTCAATGATGTTTTCTAGCTCCCGTATGTTGCCAGGGTAGTCATAGTTGAGAAGAATGTCCATGGCCTCTTCTGCTATCCTGCCTACCGAAACTCCTTTGGTGACATTGTACTGCTTAACAAAATTGTTGATTAGCAGTGGTATATCTCCCCGTCGCTCTTTCAGGGGCGGCAGGTCCAGCCGCATCACATTGAGGCGGTAGAAGAGATCCTCGCGAAACCTTTTTTCCCTGACCAGATCCTCAAGTATCTGGTTGGTAGCAGCGATTATCCGCACATCCACTCGACAAAGCTTTCTCCCACCCAAGGGATAGAATTCTTTGTCTTCCAACACTCGCAAGAGTTTGGCCTGAAGGAATAGGGGCATGTCACCTATTTCGTCAAGAAAGATGCTACCCCCGTCAGCTTCCTGGAAACGGCCTGGTTTGTCTCGGTCCGCCCCAGTGAAAGCTCCTTTGACGTAGCCAAACATTTCTGATTCCAACAAATTGTCCGGCAAGGCCGCACAGTTGACCTTGACAAAAGGCTTATCTTTTCGCCGTGAAGCATTGTGGATGATCTTGGCCAATAGATCCTTGCCTGTACCGGTTGGCCCTTCCACTAGAACGTTGGCTTCGCTTTCGGCAACCACAGGGAGAATCTCGAAGAGCTGTTGCATCACTCCATCTTTGCCAATCATATCGGCAAAAGTGTATTTATTACTTATGGCACGGTTGAGCTGCTGGATCAGGGAAAGATCCTGGAAGGTCTCCAGTCCCCCTATGATTTCTCCCCCCTCGTTGCGAAGGGCCATGAAGTTCGCCCGGATAGGCAGTTTGCGACCGTCTTTGGTAAATAAACGCCGGTGGAGATTTGCCAGGGTCTTACCACTTAAGATCGATTCCTCCAAACTGCAGGTCTGTCCCGGGAGATTGCAGCCAGTCAGCTTGGCATGATGTTGGCCCAGAATTTCCTGACGCTCGTAGCCGGTAATAGCCGTGGCCATTGAATTGAACGAAGTTATGTGCCCACCCCGGTTAACCGTAAAGACCCCGATGTCCAAATTGTCGAGGATGAGTTTGAGCCTGTGCTCATCATAGCGAATCCGATCTAATAGTTCACTGTAGACAGAAAGGTCCTGAAATATCTCGATGCAGCCAGTCACCCTGCCGTCACCACTGAATAAAGGCGAGACAAGCTTAGTAATGTGGCGCTTGTTGCCACTTTCATCATAGATCTCCATATCAAAGGCCTGCGGCTTGCCACTAGCCCTTACCACCTCGCTATACATACACTGGCCATGGCACAGGTCGCTGAAAAAAATATCGTAACACTTCTTGCCTAGGACCTCATCTTCTTTGAAACCGGTGAGGCGCTGCACAGCTTCGTTGAAGGAGGTGATCCTCCGCTCTATATCAACGGTGAAAACCCCAATGCCCAGATTTTCCAAGAGCTGGCTGAACTGCCCGTGCAAAAAATTGGTCTCGGAAAGTAAAATCTTTTCAGGCATGGATTCTCAACCCTGTGTTGCTTGCAGTTGCTGATCAACTCCAGAGCCTGAGGGTATCGAAGCCAATATCTCTGGAGTCTGGGATACATGTTGCAACGTCTTGCAACAATAATATCACACAAAAGTTAAAAAGCGAAAAAGAGAAGCTATCCGAAAATGCCAAATAGTTTAACCACGGAGCACCCAGAAATATCTCAGATTTTAGAATTAAGATTGTAGATTGAAAAAATATGGAAGCTGAAGATTTCGCAATCTAAGATCTACAACCAACAATCTTAAAATGCACCTCTTTGTGATCTTTGCGGTTTAGAACAGCTTCCTCCTTGGCTACTCACCTGCAAATGAAAAGCTTTGCACTTCGGACCACGATGTTATAGACTGATGGCAGTTCACCTGGAAGTGTTTACTTCCACTACAACTTTATCTTGAAGTGCCATATGATGTTTTCGCACTAATTTTCACAGTTGATGGGAAATGTTGTCACTATTCTTTTCAATAGGTGAAAAGGTTAAAGGAGGCTCTACATGTCGTTGCCAGAAAAAGTAAGTGTTACTGCGGTAGTGGACAATTATCTTGATGTTTTTGAACCTCCCACCCCATTGGTAGAACGAGCTGTGGCTGGCAAATTGAAGAAACCACTCTTAGCGGGCCACGGTCTCGCCTTTCTGGTGGACATCACCAATGGCGAAGATAGTTTCTGCCTGCTTGTTGATACTGGTAACGCCTTTGAGTCATTTAGGCACAACATGGAAGCTTTGGAGCGCACCCCCACAGAGGTGGACGGTCTATTTCTTAGCCACGGCCATCCGGACCATTACGGCGGACTTTTAGGCTTTTTGGAATGGAGGGGAGAACCCCTGCCAGTCTACTGTCATCCCGACGTGTTCTGGCCCAAGTATCTTATGACCCCTAGGGGCAAGGTAGGCCCTTGGAAACTGGAGCGGGACAAACTGGAGGCTGCCGGGGTCGAACTACACTGCAACTCTGAAGTGCAGCAACTGCGGCAAGGGGTTTATCTCACAGGCGAAATTCCGCGGCGTACCCCCTTTGAAGGGCCCATGCCTGGTGCCAAGATCATCAAGAATGGGGAGGACATGGACGATCCGCTGGTGGATGAACAAGCCCTGGTGGTGAATATGGGTGACAAGGGACTGGTCATCCTTTCCACCTGCTCCCACCCCGGCATTGTGAATACCATCAACTATGCCAAAGAGATCACTGGTAACTCAAAGGTCTACGCGGTAATAGGTGGCTTGCACTTGGCCCAGGTAAGCCAGGAAGTCTTGAACCAGACTATTTCTGGGCTAAAAGAGTCCGGGGCCGAACTCGTACTTACTGGGCACTGCACCGGTTTCCGGCCCAACTGCACGATGAACCGGGAACTGGGAAGTAGGTTTGCGGTAAGCTGTGTTGGCTCTAAGGCTACCTTAGCTGCCTAACTGCCAAGATAGCAGACGCCCAAGGTCTAAGGCGAAAGGATTCGAGCATGGAGCATAGAGAAAAAACCCAAATTCGCAATCCGCAATTCGAAATTAAGCTCCTGACTCCTGGGTTCTAACTCCTTATGGTTGCCTTGCGCCTTTAGCCTTGAGCCGGCTCGCACTGGCCCTCCACCTTCAGTAGAGAATCACCATGACACCCTCTGGCATACCTTCAGTCGATACACCCGCCCTTTTAATCGACCTAGATATTGTCCGGCGTAATCTACAACAGATGCAGAAAAATGCGGACAATTTCGGGGTCGCTCTCCGTCCTCACATTAAGACCCATAAGATACCCGAACTTGCACACCTGCAAATGCGCTTAGGAGCTGCTGGGATTACCGTGGCCAAGGTGTCAGAAGCAGAAGTTATGGCTCAAGGGGGTCTCAAGGACATTTTCATCGCCAACCAAGTGGTAAGCGAGAATAAGCTGAATAGACTCGCAGATCTCAAAAAAAAAGTTGACATATCAGTAGGATTGGACAGCCCTGTGGCAGCGGAAAAACTCTCAGCTATATTCGCTGCCTCCGGACTCACCATGGAATATCTTATAGAAATTAATAGCGGCCTCAATCGATGCGGTGTTTTGCCCGGAAGGGATGCCGTGGAACTCTATCGGGCTATACATGCTCTTCCTGCTTTAAGGTTCAAAGGAATTTTTACTCATGCTGGACAGGTATATGGTGCAGGTTCCCTTGCCGAAGTCATGGAGATAAGTCGCCACGAAAGCAAAATAATGTTCGAGACCGCAGAAGCACTAGAAGAGGCCGGAACTCTTGTTCAAATTATCTCTATAGGCTCAACTCCAACCATGAAGGTCTGGCAGGGGTATGAAGGGATCAATGAAATCCGGCCGGGCAACTACATTTTTCATGATGCCATACAGCTATCTCTTGGAGTGGCGACTTTGGAAGAGTGCGCATTGTCCATCGTGGCCAGTGTGATTAGCCGCCCTGCTAGGGAAAGGGCTGTCATAGATGGAGGAAGCAAGGCTTTTAGTTCGGATAGGGGGGCACACGGTAAAGAAATGTCCTCCGGCTTTGGCATAGTGTTGGGCAAAAAAGCTACATTGGTAAGACTTTCCGAAGAGCATGGTATTATTAGTCTTGACCCAGATGAACATCTAGAGATCGGCGACAGAGTTCGGATAATCCCTAACCATGCTTGCGCAGCAGTCAATCTCTTTGATCGAGCCTATGGAATCAGCAACGGTGAGATTGTGGAGGAATTTAACATAGCAGCAAGGGGTAAAAGCCAGTAGGCAGCTGGCAGAAAGGTTCATTTGGCCTATAACTGATTCCTCCTTTTTGCTGCATGCTGCTCGCTGCTGGCTGGGAAACAGCGCTTCATGCTGTTTCCCTCATTCTGTCGTGCGGAATTGCAATATAACCCTGTCACCTGCCTTTAAATCTCTATCCCCCAGTTCTACCTTTCGGACGACTATTCCCGAGGCGTCATAACATTCAGCCCAAAACTGATAGGTTCCCGGCTCCAAAGCAAGCTTGCTTATCAAGATCTCCGCCGGCAAGGTTCTCCAGGAACGCAAGTCCGGTTCTTCGCTGGCAAAGGCAAGTATATTTCCAGTAATGCCCGTGAGAAAACCAGCCAGCGCTCCATAGTCCCGTCCACCCGCCTCTTTCGCTGCCCTCTGTGCTGCCTTCACAGCCAGATATTTGGCTGTCACTCTCGCAATAGTTTTCGCTACTATCCGACCCTTGCGGTCCGCCAGGTTCTCCTTGGCGATCTTGCCGATGGGCTCAGCAACGGTGAAAGTTGAATGAATGGCTGTATCTTCCTCCGGCGCTTTAGCGTAGAGTCGCCCGCCGACGATTCTCTTATCCACCTTTTTGTAGGTTGGAAAAGCCAGCTTCAGCAAAAATCCGTCAGGCATGGGAAAAACGATGGTAGCCGCTTCTTTAACCGGGGCTCTGCCATTAAGATGCAGGCCATACACTTCCGCCCTCGCCTTGCGATCAACCAAACCTGGAAATGGCTGTGAGGGAAAACGCTGCCGCAATTTATCTTGCTCCCTTGCCCCCATGAACGCTGCGGTTGACAGGGCGTTTTCCGCCAGAATTGCGGGAACACTTAAACCGAAGCGTTGGTATTCCGAGTCGTATCCATTAATGGCAAGATAGTATGATATATAGGCATCATTTAGATCGGCGCTAGTCTGTCCCATCTCATAAAAAATTCCTATCAGCATACGAGCAAAGGGGTCCTCACGGTAAGCATTCTGCTGTTCTTCGTCGTATTGCAGATTGATTGCTGCCAGCTTGCTATCAATCTTCCGTGCTTCCACCAGGGCGTCTTCAATCTTCGAAAGGTTAGCGTATGATAGGGCCAGAAAAAGGTTTACCATTACTGACTCGAAATCCTCACCCCGGTACGGAGCCGTGTTGTCACTTATCAGGAAGGTTGTGGCCTCCCCACTTATTGAGATGGTGTATAGTTCCTCCATAAGCTGTTCTGCCGCAGTGAAAGCCCGGACAGCTTTTTCAAAATCTCCAAGCGAAAAGGCAAGCATCCCTTCATCCAAATAAAACAGCAACCTATTGCGCTTTTGATAGTCTTCCTCGTGTTCTTCCACATAGCTGAGAGCCTGGGAAAACTCCCCTCTGGCGCTCATCTCATCAACCGTGGCGGTAAGGTGGCGCGGCATGCCGCAGCCTGAGATAGTGGTTAGACCAAGGAATGACCAGGAGAGCACTATTAGGAAGGCATGGCGCATAGAGCATAGCGCAAAGCGTTTTTTATAGAGACTTGAGTCATAAGGCTTCGCCGTCATTAGTTCACTACGCTGCGCTGTCACTTGTTGTAAAAGGTAGAGGGCCATAAATTTTCGAATCTCAAATTTCGAAATGCTTTGCCTTCTGTCCTCTGCCGTCTGTCATCCTTATTCTGAATTCTCAACTCCGATCTCTGTCTTTTTACTCTTTGCCCTATCGCCTATGATCTATGCCTCCCTGCAACGCACAACTCGCCGTTTGTTCACCAAGTAAGTCGACTCCGCTTGACCACCTTCTTAATTTCCTTCTGCCCTATCCACGCTTTCACGTTCGTTTCCAATTGAACTAGTTCAAGGTTCACCTGGTAGAGCATCACATATTTGCCTTTTATTTCATCTTTTATGGCATTTATCGATCCCTGGAGCATGAAGTCTGCCCCCACTTCTTTGTACATTGATTTCTGAGTCTCCGGGCCAGTGAAACCTTGTTGTTGATCGGCCTTCTCTTGCCTTAGTTCTACCCGTTCATCTTTGGAGGCTACGAACTGCACCCTCCCTGAGTTGATCAGGGCTCTCTCCAAATCTTTCGTAAAGACTTGGGTGTTGATGTGTTCGTAGCTCTGATTCTTAACGGTGCCAACAATCACTGTCGGCATTTTCCCTTGATTCTTCGCCTGATAGTTCTGCAGCCACGGACGATTTAGGCAGTCTTCTATCATTTCTTCCGAGACCAACCTAGAATCGGTGTCATTCCACCGGCCACTCAGATCAATAGTCTCATCCACCTCTGTTCGCTTTACAGAAGGTCCTGCGCAAGCAATCAACAAAAAAATCATGGCCACCAATGATATGCTCTTATGAAATCTGGCGAGCTTACATTTTCTCTTCATGGCTTCACCTCCGTGACCTCTCTGCTCAAGTTAAAACGGCATTTTCCCGTTGAAAAACCGTTTCTATTCTCTAAAGCTTATATGCTTTTAGTTCTAATTACCAGAGTTAAGCCGAAAGATGCAAAAGTCAATAATACTGGGGATTCACCTGGTAAAAAGAGATTTTTTTTTAAATTGAAATGTTAGAGTGGTGAGCTTTCAAGAAGCTGGTCTCAATGTGGTGGTAGAGGCCTCCCCCTAGGCAAAAATATAACTGGCAGGCACGTACGCAAACTTCTCGCAGAAGATGGCGACTGGGAACATCTAGTCCCAGCAGCTGTAGCCCGCTTCCTGCGGGACGGAGCCCTTGGCAACAGTTCCTTTTAGGGACGATACATCAGTTTGGGGTCAAGATTATAGGTCCAGGGTGCTCCGGAGTTTTTCCATCCATTTTTGACTCTCTTGCCGTTGTAATAACTCTCAGGGTCTTTGACCGCATCTCCCTCGAATCCGTCAGTGATATTATAAACCTGCTTGAATCCTGCCTCGGCTAGAAAATTGACCGCCATGGCGCTGCGTCCCCCCGAGCGGCACATGACTAAAATGGTATCGCTAATTTTGTAGTCCCTTTTTACCTGAGAAACAAAATCAGGATTAGGCTCCATAACAGGTTTTCCATTCT
>JAJDNT010000083.1 GCA_022340515.1 Deltaproteobacteria bacterium | reverse complement strand
ACGGTTGAAGAACTACGAGCAATTGCCAAAGATTTGGGTATTGGAACAAAGAATTTGCGAAAAACGGAACTGATCAGAGCTATTCAGCTGGCAGAGGGTAACTTTGACTGTTTCGGAAGGGCTAAGGATTATTGTGATCAGTTAAATTGTCTTTTCCGAAAGGATTGCCTCGGCTAAAATTTGATTTGATTTCCTTTTTAGTAAAACAACTGTAATTTTGGGGTAGAGCAAGAATATCACTGGTAGAGCAAAACAACCAGTATTGGAACTTTGTGGTGCCAGGAAGCCACGCCGTCAGTGCGTGGCTTCTTTATATGCACGCACTTAACGCCCGCCGGAAGGAACCGGAATCGCAGGTGCCCTTAAGCTGGACATTGGTGCTTAAGTGTACTAAAAAAACTTCTTGGCTCGGAAAGAGGATCATTTGATCTGGGGTTGTTCTTCATCTAATCTGAGAGTGCAGTCACGGTGAACTCCAGGAAGGATTACTGAGGACTGAGCAGATAAACTCCTGGAGGCAAAAGGTCCTTGTAGGATGAAGAGGCTGATTTTTGCTATACTGCTGGTATTCTTTTTTTCAACAACGGCATACGGCAATAATTGCGTCAGATTAAGCAACCGTGAATTTTACGTTGAGTCCTTGTCCAACTCTTGCCAAGTTGTGTGGGGTGCGCAAATACTCAACATCTGTGACAGACCAATTGAGCTAGAATTAGAGGGAGCCTTGGTTAATAAGAAAGGCTACGTACTGCACAAGGACAGGTCGCGGAAGATTTTTCTGGAGCCTGGAGAAAGCGCAAAGGTATCTCGAAGATTTGCCACTGGTTGTCGCTTGTTACTCGAGGTCAAAGCGCTTAACTATTCCACCATCGTCGTAGAGCATAGCAAAGGAAGATAACCAAGGCATAAGGAGTTAGGTTATTAATGCGAATCCAGGAAGCCTGGTCTTTCCCGGCAAAGATGAAGGGCGGTTTCAGAGGCGCGTATTAAGGAAAGACCTGATAAGCAGCCTCTGGGGTATAGCTCAAAGCCAGGTCACGTGGTCCCGGATTCTTAATTCATCTTAACTAAACACTGAAGGGAGGAAGCTATGTTAAGAAAAGCGACTTACAAGCTGCGCATTACCAGGAGAGAGGCCCTTTGCGTTCATGACGAGCCGGACCATACTTTGATGCTGGTGGAAATGGAGGGAGAGCCCATAGATTATAAACCAGGAGTGGCAGGAGAATTCCTCTCCCGCCGGAGCGTCAACTTCCATGACCGCACCAAGGGATCTGGGTCGATGCAGGGCTATGCCATGACCCACTTCCAATATGGTTCGGTGTACAGCCGTTTCGAAGGCCAAAGGGACGGGAAGAGCAAAACCACCAAGGGTACCTGGAAAACCTACAGGGGAACAGGTAAGCTGGCCACCATCAAAGGGGAGGGTACCTTTACCGTAACCAGTGGACAAGCTCCGAATGAGTTCGTTCTAAACATGGAGGGTGAGTACGAACTCTAATAGAGTCTCTTTTTGAAGAGGAAAGGAGCACGGCGAAGTTTTTGCCGTGCTCCAGCCTTGGATAAGTGTGGGCTGGGTTAAATGAGAAAATATCACATTTCATTACTCATCTCTTTATTCTTACTTGCCTTGATAAAGCCCGAGGCATGGGCCAAATCTGCCTGTAATGAACCAGTGCCGGAGATTTTCAAGAGGATTTCTCCCTCGGTGGTATTCATTTCGGCGATTTCCTTCGACCCCTTCAAGGCCAAAGACCGTCTGTCCACCTCTGTAGGCTCAGGTTTTATTATCAGCAAGGAAGGACTCATTCTTACAAACTCGCACCTTGTCTTTGGTCATCAAACCATTGATGTTATTCTAGATAGCGGCCTTAGCACCCGGGCTGAGCTTGTTGGGGTAGATCCATTTCTTGATTTGGCCGTGCTGCGGATTTCAGTGCCGGGGAAAAACCTCCCTGTGGCAATCTTGGGCGACTCTAACGCGGTTCAAACTGGGGAGGACGTTTTGGCCATTGGTAATCCCTTCGGCTTAGAACAGACTCTGACCAAGGGAATTATATCCGGGATTAACCGGACTCTCTCGGCCTCCCCTATGAGCCCGGAGCTACCTCTTATCCAGACCGACGCGGCTGTCAATCCCGGTAATTCCGGCGGGCCACTGGTAAACGATTGTGGAGAGGTCATCGGCATCAATACGGCGATGCTCGGCCAGGGCGAAAACATCAATTTTGCTGTACCCATAAACATGGCCAAGAGGGTTCTCCCCCAACTTATTGCCAAGGGGAGGGTTATTCGTCCCTGGCTCGGAGTCGGCGGTAAGTTCATCCAGAAAGAGCTAGGACAAATCATCAATCTACCGCTGGTGGATGGGTTCATGGTGGAGACCGTTGAACCGGAGAGTCCAGCTGAGCAAGCAGGCCTGAATGAAGGGGATTTGCCCGTGACCCTTGCGGGAACGGAGTATCTTTTCGGTGGAGACATCATAGTTGCCATTAACGGCCATGCTTTCACCGACCGAGATGAGTTGGCCAAGTTTGTGGATTCACTCAGGGTGGGCGACAAAGTGCGTTTGACCCTTTACTATGGGGGAGAGACAAGGGAGGTGGAAATGCAGCTTACCGAGCGACCACTTCTGTTGGGCGACTTTTGAGTATGGTGGTGGTCGGGGAATCCGAGACGAGAGACCCTGGGTGGACTATAGAGGAGGCCATAAGGGCTGTGGTCTCAGGCGAAATAGTTTGGACCAAGGGAAATAATCTGAGTTTTCGTAATGATGGAGGTGATCCATGGTAACCAGCATTGGGCCGGTGAAAAGAATGGCCATTTGCACCTTTTCAATCGTGATCCTTCTGGGGAGCCTGGTCAGCTGTGCCAAGCACAAAACTTATTGGCTCCATCTCCGCCCCCACCCCACGGGAGAGCAAGGGGTGACGACTAAACTGACCATTGGTGTTTTGCCCTTCGAGGACGGTCGGATTTCCTCGCAAAAGTTGGGAGCAAGAGTCCTCGGCGACGGCAGGGAGGAGCCTATCCGCCTGGAATCGTCCTCTGCCTCTGAAGATTTAACGAACCTACTGCGCCGCTCCCTAAAGGCGAGGAATATTACCGTGGTTAATATTTCAGCTTGGGATCCAAGGCCGGAAAATCTCAAAGACCTGCCGCCGGAGGTGGATATCGCCATAGCAGGAAAAATCGAGGCCCTGGAAGTGAAGGCTCAGTCCTCCACCTTCAAGACTACACTTCAATACAGGGTGAAACTATCGG
>JAJDNT010000106.1 GCA_022340515.1 Deltaproteobacteria bacterium | reverse complement strand
AAATAGCCGATGATGAATCTGAGGGTTTTGTGGAACGGGCCTTGGAGAGATTCGGCTTTTTTCAGTATTCTCTCGGAGATGGGGTATTGATAACCATTCCTTATATAAGCAAAGCCTACGGTTTTTAGCTGGCCCCCTGTGCTTTCCTGGTGACAGAATATGCATCCTTGTCCGGTTCTGCGAGCATACTCGTCCTTAGCCTGAGCAGTGGAAATTACAATAAGTGTAAGTAGTGCTGTTGCTGCGAACAGAAAAGCAGTCCGAAGACAGTTTCCAGCTCTCATGGTCAATCCTTATTTTGGAGGGTAAGGAGGTTTTTTCTCGGAACTGCAAGATACAAGACATCCTTAATGAATGCATGTTCGCCCAGTATTAGGAAGAATGTCAAGGTAATAAGTCGCCGATACTCGGGTGAGCCGCAGGCGGGGCAAGCGATGGCCTAATAGGGCATAGTGAAAAGCATAGGGCGGAGGGCATAGAGCACGGGGAATGAATTTCGAATTCGGTGTCATTGAGAGTCATAGTCTTACCAAAATAACTTATTGATATAGTGTAATAAAATGCGAAAAAAATGGGGTCAAATATGGCCCTATTTTTGCATTTTTGGAGGCAGAAAGAGCAGTACATGCTTTGATATTGACTGTTGTCAAGACTTATATTCAACGGTATTAATCAGATATCTTGATCTGACCCAAAATCAAACAAAAGGACCCTAATTCTATGAGTAAGAAAAACCCTCACAAAGTCAAAGCATATCTCAGCGAGAAATTTCTAAACAGTAAGGACGCCAGGGCCCTGCGCATCCTTTCCGAATACCTCGAGCCAGAGAGCCGTCTTGGCCACTATAAGGTGAACGATACTATCGTGTTCATGGGATCAGCCCGCATCCTCTCCAGTGAACAGGCCCAAGAGGCTCTGGTGGCAGCCGAGGCGGGGGAAGGCGACATCGAGCGTGCCAGAATGGGAGTGGAGATGTCGGTTTATTACGAGGCCTCTCGAGAGCTCGCCCGAAGACTTACGAAGTGGTCCAAGAGTTTGAGCGAAGAGGAACGGCGCTTCGTAGTGTGCACCGGAGGCGGGCCAGGCATCATGGAAGCGGCCAACCGCGGTGCTTCTGAGGCAAAGGGACTAAACGTGGGACTGACAATCTCCATCCCTATCGAAGAATTCGTCAACCCTCATGTCACCCGAGAGCTATCCTTTCACTTTCACTATTTCTTCATGCGCAAGTTCTGGTTCGCCTATCTGGCCAAGGCCGTTATTGTCTTCCCCGGCGGATTCGGCACTCTGGATGAGTTGTTCGAACTTCTGACCCTCCTGCAAACCCGAAAAATGCGCAAGCATCTCCCTGTGGTACTGTTCGGCAAAAAATATTGGAATGAAGTGATCCATTTCGACAGCCTGATCCGCTATGGCACAATCAGTGCCGGGGATGAAATGCTCTTGCACCGCACCGATTCCGTGGACGATGCCTATGAGTTCCTCGTGGGTGAGCTGAGTAAATACGCCGAAATCGAACGTGGAGTCAGGCTGTAGAAAGGGGTAAGGCGCAAGGTTTAGTGAACTAAGCGGTTGGAGGTTGGAGGAGCGCTTCGCTCGAGGTTGGAGGCGGAACTCAGGTTTCAGTGTTCAGGTTTTAGGTTCTACTCTCTATTTTTCTTTTTCCTGGCACCTGACACCCGAAACCTCATACCTTAGCCAATCAAGACCAAGCCGCAAACCGTACCCAAGGAGACCTCATCCTGCCCCGTGTCCTGGGTGATCCGGCTCATAGTCAAGCCAGCGACCTCCATCAACTTGGACACGTTGATACCGAAACCGGACATGGAAGGCCGGGCTCTGTGCGGATTGCGGCATTCTCCCTCTTCCTCCAGTACTCGGCAGTAAGTGTGGTCCTGGCAAAAGAGCTGTTTGCAGGAGCCTCCGGCGTAGGCTGTTGAGTTGTTGTAACCCATGTCGACGGCTGCATGCTCAATGGAGGCGGCGATTTCATGGAGTGCCCTGAACACTTCGCGGCGGTTACTGGAAAGCAGGATTTTTGAGGGGACGTCGATTTTAAAGACCACTGCCTGTTTAAAAGTCTCCAGCAGTTTGCGAAAGCCAGAAGGCCCGGCAACGTGAGGTGGGCAACTGGCCGAAAGCCCGTAGTTTTCGCATCGAGGTTCTCTACATAAGTTTGCCAGGTGGTCCTCAACGGCAATCTCACTCGTGGAGATAACCGCAGCATCGCTCGCACCCAACCGGCACGCCAGTTCGGTCAGTTTTTTCAAATCAGTCGGGTCTCTTTGTTGTCTGCTTTTCATTTAAACTCCACTCTCTATCATTTCCCGAAAAAGGGCAAGGGGGGATAGGGCGCGTTGTCAGTTGTTAAAGAAGCTTGGCGCAGGGTGCAAGGTAATTTGGATCATTAGGCTTCGCCGTCATTGGTCATTACGCTGCGCTGTCATTTGTTGTAAGAGGGGAGACGGGCGAGATGGCGATTAGGGTAACCTATGCTTTGTCAAACCGGTGGCAATCTCAGATGGTCGCCATTGTCATCGGAGTCAGAATTGGGATCTATTTCTTCCTTTGTTACTAAGTTGGAATAATATTTGTAGAAGTGGCACTGTAGAGCAAAAAACGCAATTCCACCTACAATGAAAGCAAGAGCTATTATATAGCCATGAGCAACCAAGGCCAAGTATAAAGAAAGTATAACAATGCTCGAATAGACTACAGGGGTCATTACTGACTATCTTTAAATCACTGTGTTAACTATTTGTTCCCCATAAGGAGAAAACCCTTAATCACCAAATCGATAAACATTACGACCTTATACTGCTCCTCAGACCCAGATCAACATATTAGAGAAATGCGGCAAGCTATTCATCTTTCTTGGGGGATTTGAGTTTTAGCCCAAAGATCAAGACAAAGGCCAAGGCTATGATGCCAATCAGTCCCGCTCCTCTCAGCTCCTCCAGACTGGCATATTTATACCAGTATCGGGCCCAGTAGGACCATCTGGGGTCTGCCTGCCAAGCGGAACGGGTATCGGCAATGGCAAGGTCCATAAGACCGTTCTTTCGATAGATTATGGCCCTCGTTCTATAGGCGTCGGACCTGGCTCGCGTATCACCTCTGAGCTCTACGGCAGCAGTAGAATCTCGGATTGCCTCTTCATCCTTGCCTAACAATCGATTGGCCTCCGCCCGGTAAGCATAACCCCCGGGATGCTGTGGTTCCAATTCTATGGCGCGAGTGAAATGGGCGATGGCAGGTTGATAATCTCCGCTTTTAAGATAAGCCAGGCCCAGCATCCGGTAGGCCTGAGCTTTTTCCGGCGCCAAGTCAAGATATGCCTGGTAATCATGAATGACCTTGTCATACTTCCGCTGATAATAGTAGAGCATGCCTCTCTTTTCATAAGCAGCCGCCAGCTTCGGATCCAAATCCAACGCCTTGGTGAAAAATGCGATCTTTTTGCTGATTACCGTGGTTTTTAATCCCAGATCAAAATAGTCCGTGGCTTCATTGGCATGCACTGGAAGCGTGTGCAGTAATAGAAGAGTTACAAGGTAGATAGCTATCTTGCTCATTCATTTCCTCCCAATGACCCAGCTGCAATTCACTCTGCGATTCAAGCAGCTCATTTCATTACAAGGATAACACGACCCGGGCTTTGAGAACAGGACCAGGAGAGATACTGGATGGGGATTTGCCCTTGCTAGCAGCATGCATTTCGTTCCAACCAGTCTTTTTTGTCAAGACAATTGTACGTTTGTGAAACTAATTGCAGACCCTGACCAGTTAGATGTCAAGTCGAGGCGAGTTCAAGGTTTCGGCGGAAGCCTGATGGAGGAGAGCAGACCGATCAAGTGACACTAGTCTTTCACGAGGAGCTTCACATTATGGATAAGTTCTTCTGGCTCGATGGGTTTTTCCATGAAGATGTCTGCATGAATCCATTCCAGATCTTCATCTAGGGTTCGG
>JAJDNT010000053.1 GCA_022340515.1 Deltaproteobacteria bacterium | reverse complement strand
CTACTCTGGAGGCTTGGATACCTCTATCATCCTCAAGTGGCTGCTAGAAGAGTACAAATGCGAAGTCATAGCCTTCGCTGCCGATTTAGGCCAGGGAGACGATCTCGAAATTGTAAGGCAAAAGGCCTTGGCCACCGGAGCCAGCAGAGTAATTATCGAGGATCTACGAGAGGAATTTGTTCGGGACTATGTCTTCCCAGCCTTCAGAGCCAATGCCATCTATGAGGGACATTATCTTTTGGGCACCTCCCTTGCTCGTCCTCTCATCGCCAAAAGGCAGGTAGCGGCGGCCGAGGCTGAAGGGGCCGATGCGGTAAGTCACGGAGCAACTGGCAAGGGTAATGACCAGGTAAGATTCGAGCTTAGTTACACCGCCCTGAATCCAAATCTCAGGATCATCGCTCCCTGGCGAGAATGGCAATTTAAGTCTCGTCAGGATTTGCTGGAATTCGCCCAAGCCCATGGCATACGCGTACCAGTGACACCTGAGAAACCTTACAGCATGGACGGTAATCTCCTCCACCTTTCATTCGAAGGTGGTGTCCTCGAAGACCCCTGGCGTGAGCCGGATCCAAATATGTTCAGGATGACAATCGCTCCTGAGGATGCTCCAGACGAACCTCGTTATGTGGAGATCGATTTTGAGCGGGGCAATCCTGTAGCCGTGGATGGTAGACCTCTTGCCGGCGCGGATCTCCTTGCCACCTTGAATGAACTTGGAGGGGCCAACGGCATTGGCAGGGTGGACCTTGTGGAAAATCGGTTTGTGGGGATCAAGTCGCGAGGAGTATATGAAACGCCAGGGGGAACAATTCTTCGGATGGCCCATGAGGCAGTTGAATCTATTACCATGGATCGCGAGGTGCTGCACCTGCGAGATAGTCTCGTTCCAAGATATTCGAGTCTGATCTACAACGGCTTCTGGTTTTCGCCTGAAATGCAAATGCTTCAGAAAACTATGGATGCTGCCCAGGAAAATGTATGGGGTAGGGCACGCCTCAAGCTATACAAGGGCTCTTGTCAGGTAGTGGGCAGAAAATCCTCCCGATCACTTTATCACACAGATTATGCGACTTTCGAGGAAGATACTGTCTACGATCAAAGCGACGCTGACGGTTTTATAAGACTTTTGGGTCTGCGGTTGCGCCTGCAGGCACTACAGCGCAAAAAGGTTTAGCCGGTTTGCCTGTTATGCCGGGTTACCGGTTAGAGTATTTTCCAGAAAAATCAAAAGACAGACCGGATTAAACTGGCAAACAGGCTAAACAGCCAAACGGGAGTGAATATGGGTGGCAAGCTGTGGCAGGGTCGGTTTCGAGAGGGAACCAGCAAGCTGGTTGAAAATTTTACTGCCTCCATCAGGTTCGACCAACGTCTCTACCGTTACGATATCGAAGGTAGTATGGCTCATTGCAAGATGTTGTCCCAGCAGGGGCTTCTGAGTGGTGAAGAGGAAGATATTCTCATTCAAGGTCTGGGGGAAATCCTACGGGAGATCGAGCGTGGTACTTTCGTTTTCGACGAGGCCCAGGAAGACGTGCACATGGCCATTGAGCAACGTCTCATCGAGAAAGTTGGTGAAGTGGGAGGCAAGCTCCACACGGGCCGTAGTCGAAACGATCAGGTTGCACTCGACATCCGCCTTTTTCTCAGAGACGAAATTCAGGGTGTGGACGAAGATATAAAGGGCCTGCAAAGCAGCCTGCTAGCACAAGCCAAAGCCAATCTGGGTGCAGTAATGCCCGGATTCACCCATTTGCAGCATGCCCAGCCGGTGCTTTTTTCCCACCACCTCATGGCCTATTATGAAATGCTCAGGCGAGATCGGCAGAGGCTTTCTGCTTGTTTGGACAGAGTAGACGTCTCTCCCCTTGGTAGTGCAGCCCTGGCTGGGACTTCTCTTCCCATCGACAGCAAGGCAACCGCAGAACTACTTGCTTTTCCGGCCATGAGCCGCAACAGCATTGATGCAGTGAGCGATAGGGATTTCATAATCGAGTTTACCTCTGCTGCTGCCTTAATCATGATGCACTTGAGCCGCATGTGTGAAGAGCTTATTCTGTGGTGTTCTACAGAGTTCGACTATATTGAACTCTCTGAAGGTTTCTGCACTGGCTCCAGCATCATGCCCCAGAAGAAGAACCCTGATGTTCCTGAGTTGGTTAGGGGAAAAAGCGGCAGGGTCTACGGCCACCTAATGAGCTTGCTTACGGTGATGAAGGGATTGCCCCTGGCTTACAATCGTGATCTCCAGGAAGATAAGGAACCGCTGTTTGATACTGTGGATACGGTGCGTCAGAGCCTGAGAATATTAGCGCGCCTTTGGGAAAACGTTAAGGTAAACAAAGAGCGCATGGAAAAAATGGCCTCAAGAGGTTACACCCTGGCCACTGATCTGGCCGAATACCTTGTGATCAAAGGTATGGGATTTCGTCAAGCACATAGGGCAGTGGGAAAAATGGTGGGATACTGTCTGGAGAAGGGCAAAGAACTGGAGGAAATGACCATACAAGAGTTCAAGGGATTTGCTTCACTGATCTCCGACGATATCTATGAGATATTGGAATTGAAACATTCTGTTGACAGTCGGAACTCAGTGGGAGGAACCTCACTGCAACAGGTTCGCGAAGCAATCGGCCTTGCAGAGGAAGAGCTGAGTTAATGAAAATAAGGAGGCTGTGGCCAAATTTATCGGTTTTCATCCTCTTGTGCTGCCTTAGCCTATTATTGGGTGGTTGCGGAAAAAAGGGGCCACCCAAACCACCGATCAAAAAGGAACTGCCTAAGATAAAGAACCTCCAGGCAGTTGTTGTTGATGCTGGAGTTAGAATTACCTGGGCCTTGGATTCAAGGGATGAAGAGGTTGCCGGATTCAAACTTTACCGCAGCAAACCCCAACCTGAGATAAACGACTGCCCAGGCTGCCAGCGGGATTTTGAAATTATAACCACAATCAGAGTAAGAAAGGCTGAGACCCTATTTGAATTAGTAGATACAGATGTTGACGGAAAGGGTGACTTTTACTACAAGGTGACACCCTTCGATAAGAAAGATCGTCCCGGACCTGATTCCAATGAGTCCAAGGTTGTGATTAATTAACGCATAGAGGATAGAAGTCAGAGGTCAGGCGATTAAAGTTCCAAGTTCCTAGTTGCAAGTTAAGAGCTAAGAATGGACTATTTCTACACCTTACCGTTTACCGTTCACCGTTTACCATTAACGAAGTGAACGACTTCTACAACTTCTACGATTTCAACTACTTGAACGATTTAAACAATTTCTATGATTTATTGACAACCTGAGGTTGCGAATTACTCGGCCTGCTAACTATTTGAAGGAATAGAAATGCATCATTTCGAATATCGAGAAGGTAGGCTATTTTGCGAACAAGTTCCCATTGAAACCATCGCCAGAGAAGTAGGCACACCTTTCTACTGTTACAGCCACGCCACTCTCAGTCGTCACTTTCACGCCTTTGACGGCGCCTTCGGCGAAGTTGATCATCTTACCTGCTTTTCGGTCAAATCTTGTTCTAATATAGCCATCCTCAATCTTTTTGCCTCCATGGGGGCGGGCATGGATATTGTCTCTGGGGGAGAACTCTACCGGGCTTTGCAAGCAGGTGTACCTGCAGAGAAGATCGTTTTTTCCG